>JASMTI010000027.1:0-60032 GCA_041694375.1 Bacteroidales bacterium
TTGATTTTCGAAGTAGAATATGTAATTTTCATCCGCGACGATGTTTTTCACCTAAATAAGTGAAAAATATTTAATCGGGCAAGCCTTGTAGGTACTATTTTTACTGGGCTTCCCGATTTTTTAACATTAACAACTGCGGATTTGAGGTATCCTTTAACCATTCAAATCAATTGGCGTTTGCAAAATCGAATTAATATTTGAGATTTGCATTTTTAATGCCTGCAAATGTTGAAGTTGCCTGGCTAAAGGGGAAAGGGGTTATAAAATGAAGGAAATTTTGGATTTTTTGGCTAAGCTTGAAGCCAATAATAACAAAGAGTGGTTTGATAAAAACCGCGGTGCCTATCAAAAAGTACGGGAGCAATTTATACAACTAACCGATTTACTGATTCACGAAGTTCACGCCTTCGATTCTGAAATATCGTTTCAGGACCCTAAAAAGTGTGTGTTCAGGATATTCCGCGACCTTCGTTTTTCGAAAGACAAACGGCCCTACAAAACCAATTTTGGGGCTTTTATAGCACGCGATGGACGTAAAGCCGGCAACGCGGGCTACTATATCCACATACAACCGGGGGCTTCTTTTATCGGGGGTGGGATATTTATGCCCGATGCACCCAGGTTAAAGGCCATCCGGAACGATATTTACAACAACCCGGCTGAACTCCTTGAAATTATTGAAGATGTTGATTTTAAAAAACATTTCAAATTATACGATGGCGACAAACTAAAAACAGCCCCAAAGGGGTTCCCAAAAGATTTTGAACACATCGATTTGTTAAGGTACAAATCATTTTCGCCTTTAAAGGAAATAAGCGACAAGGAATTATTAAACCCCGGTATTTTTGAACTTATCATTAATTCCTTTAAAATAATCATGCCCCTGAATCATTACCTGAACCATGTCATTGGTCATAATTTGAAGTGAAAAAGACAATTAATTTTGCCGCCTTAAAATTCAAAATTCATTAACCATCATATTTATAAATCAGTGGCTTTCTCTATTTTTCATAAAGGGTGGACACAAAAATTTAAAAAAATGAAGCGATTTACTTTAATCATGGTGTTGGTCGTATTATCGGTAATTGCCAATTCTCAGAACTTGCAATTGCACTACGATTTTCGTTCCGACCGTAATTATTTAACAACAACCGTTGAGAATTTTGTGCCCGATGCACATGGCAGCACATTCTTTTTTGTTGATTTCAACTATGGCGCCAACGGCCCAATTGAAGCTTACTGGGAAATTGCCCGCGAACTGAAAAACTGGGATAATCCGTTTTCAATTCACGTTGAATATAATGGCGGACTTGGCAATGGCTATTTTATTAACAATGCCTATTTACTTGGCGGGACCTATTCGCTAAACTCTGCCGACTTTTCAAAAGGAATTTCTTTTTCTGCCATGTATAAATACATACAGGAAAACCCTTCACCCAACAACTTTCAATTAACAGCGGTGTGGTATCTGAATATGCTCGATAACAAACTATCATTTACCGGCTTTGCTGACTTTTGGCGTGAAGAGCATACCACTTCAAATGACGGGTTCGTGACCGACTTTCAGGATGCAGAATTTGTTTTCCTGTCAGAACCACAACTTTGGTACAATTTCAATAAAAAATTCTCGCTGGGAACCGAAGTTGAATTGAGCTACAATTTTGGAACAATGCCCGGGTTCAATGTATTTCCTACAGTAGGCGCAAAATGGACATTTAACTAAAAACAATGGATATGTTTGAAAAGTTTTTTAAACTGAAAAAAAATAACACCACCCCCAAAACTGAAATCATAGCCGGTATTACCACGTTCATGACCATGGCGTACATATTGGCGGTGAACCCTAACATTTTAAGTGCCACAGGCATGGATAAAAATGCGTTGTTCACGGCCACTGCTTTGTCTGCTGTTGTGGCAACATTGGTGATGTCGTTATGGGCAAAACTTCCATTTGCTTTGGCACCCGGCATGGGCTTGAATGCCTTCTTTGCCTTTACGGTTGTTTTGGGCATGGGCTATAGCTGGCAATTTGCACTTACAGCTGTTTTTCTCGAAGGAATCATCTTCCTTGTGCTAACTGCATTTAACATACGCGAAATGATTGTGAATGCCATCCCGATAAACCTGAAACACGCGATTTCGGCAGGTATTGGCTTGTTTATCGCCTTTATTGGCATGCAGAATGCCGGGTTGGTTGTTAAAAACGATGCAGTACTGGTTGGCCTGGGCAACATGGGTTCGCCGGCTGTATTGGTTGCTGTTATTGGACTTGTACTTTCAGGTGTATTGCTGGCGTTAAAAGTGAAAGGCGCTTTGCTCATCGGAATTTTTACAGCTACCATAATTGGCATTCCAATGGGCGTAACCACCCTGCCCGGGGGAAGCATTGTATCGGCACCGCCATCACTTGAACCTGTTTTTTTCAAGCTCGATTTTTCACAAATTTTTTCACTTGACATGTTGGTGGTCCTATTCACATTTTTATTTGTTGATATGTTCGACACTGTAGGAACGCTGGTCGGAGTGTCGTCAAAAGCCAACATGCTCGATAGTAAAGGGCGTGTGCCCCGGGTAAAACAAGCATTGTTTGCCGATTCAATTGGTACAACCATTGGCGCATTGTTGGGCACAAGTACGGTAACCACTTATGTTGAAAGTGCCTCGGGTGTGGCCGAAGGTGGAAAAACAGGGCTTACTTCGCTCTCAACAGCGGGTATGTTTATTTTGGCATTGTTCCTGGCCCCATTGTTCCTGATGGTACCA
This sequence comes from Bacteroidales bacterium, assembly GCA_041694375.1. Lineage (GTDB taxonomy): Bacteria > Bacteroidota > Bacteroidia > Bacteroidales > Prolixibacteraceae > Roseimarinus. Next base: position 2,764 of record JASMTI010000027.1, read on the forward strand.
GCTGCCGCCACGGCACCGGCCCTCATTCTTGTTGGTTCGTTTATGATGTCGCCGGTACTGAAAATTAACTTCAACGATTATACCGAATCAATACCTGCCTTCCTCACCATTGTTATGATGCCTTTTGCTTATAGCATTGCCGAAGGGGTTGTTTTTGGTATTCTTTCGTTTGTACTACTCAAAGCTTTGTCCGGAAAAATCAAAGAAGTGTCAGTTGTAATGTGGGTACTGGCCATTCTGTTCGCCCTGAATTTTTTCATATAAACATTCCGTGTTTTGATTAAAAAAAGGGTGTTTCAGCAAGAAGGTTGAAACACCTTTTTTTATTAGAAAAATTGCTGTTACTTTAGCCCCTCAATTAAAAACTCTTCTTTTTGTTTTTAATTATTAAGAAGCGGTAAGAGAACGGGCTCTGTGAACCGCTGGCAACCTCCCACTTTGAGAAAGGTGCCAAAACCCGCCCATTTTATGGACTGATAATTTATAAAACATGAAAACATATCAGGAAATTAACGAGAAGATTAAAAGCGGCAATGCCGTTGTTTTAACAGCCGAAGAAGTTGCGGAAATGGCCAAAGAAGCTACGCCCGAAGAAATTGCACGCGAAGTTGATGTGGTAACCACAGCTACATTTGGGGCCATGTGCTCGAGTGGTGCCTTTATTAATTTTGGCCATGCCGACCCGCAAATCCGCATGGAAAAAATTAGGTTAAATGGCGTACCTGCATACGAAGGCCTTGCTGCTGTTGATTCTTATATCGGGGCTTCTGCAGTAAACCCCGACAACCCGATTTACGGAGGTGCCCATGTTATCGAAGACCTTATTAACGGTAAGGATGTTGAACTTGAAGCCTGGGGCAAAGGCACTGATTGCTACCCGCGCAAACACATAAAAACCATCATCAACAAAAATTCGGTGAACGAAATATTTATGTTTAACCCCCGAAATGCTTATCAAAACTATAACGTGGCGGTAAACACTACTTCTTCAACCAAATACACATACATGGGCACACTGCTGCCAAATTTGCGCAATGCCACATATTCAACATCCGGCGAGTTAAGCCCATTGCTCAACGACCCCGAATTCAGGACAATTGGCATGGGAACACGTATATTTATTGGTGGCACAACAGGTTATGTGGTTTGGCCGGGAACGCAGTTTCACACTACCAAGCCCAAAAACGAGTTTGGTGTGCCGGTTTCAAATTCAGCTACGCTCGCTGTTGTTGGCAACCTTAAGGAGATGAATGGTGATTTTATTAAGGCTGCCTATTACGAAAAATACGGGGTGAGTATTTTTATTGGTATAGGCATTCCAATTCCGATGCTGGATGCCGAAATGGCCCGGAGGGTGTCTATTAACAACAGCCAGATTGAAACCTCTGTACTCGATTACGGAACCGTAGGCACACCCAAACTCGGGCAGGTTACATACGAACAATTGCGGTCGGGTACAATAAAAGTGAAAGGCAAAAATATACGAACAGCCCCCGTGGCCAGCCTGGCAACAGCGCGCCGTATAGCCGATATCCTGAAAAAACAAATTCAGGACGGTGGGTTTTTAGTACAAGAACCGGTTCAGATGTTCCCGACAAACACCTCGCTCAAGGGCCTGCAAGAGATATCAAATAATAAAAAAGGAGGTGCGTTATGAGAATGGTTAAAAGACGTTACGTGCTTAAATTCCCGCCCAAAAGTGGTGATAAACCTTTAAGCTATATTCTGGTTAAAGAGTATGACATCCGTATCAATATCCTCAAAGCCGAGGTTGTTCCGGGCAAAAGGGGGAATTTATTACTTGAACTACATGGCAGGCAGTCAAACCTCACCAAGGGAATTGAGTACCTTAAAAAGCATCAGGTTGAATGCACACCACTTGATAAAACCATAACCCTCGACCAGGAAAAATGTATAAATTGCGGGAATTGTACAGCTGTTTGTTTTGCAGGCGCACTTACCATGCAGCCCGAAACATGGGAACTCCAGTTCGATAAAAGTAAATGTATTGTTTGCGAACTTTGCCTGAAAGCCTGTCCGCTCGATTTATTCGAAATCGACTTTCACGACGATGCAGAATAGCGGTCAAAAAGGCATACAACCCCGTTTCTACCGCAACCTGATAAACCAAAAACGCTTCAAGTCGTTTGTGGCAGGTTATAAAGATTCCGACTTATGGGTAGGCATCGATGCGGCATCCTTTTCTGAGCGCATCCCGGCCTTTGTGCAGGACCGCCTTATCGAACTCCGCAAGTCGCTTGAACTTTATATTTACCGCCACCCTGCATTTGCTTCAGCGTTTGAGCCCCTGCCATTAAAGCCCAATGCCCCCGACATAGCTATTGTTATGGCCAGGGCCGCACAAAAAGCCGGTACCGGACCAATGGCAGCGGTTGCCGGGGCCTTTGCCGAATATGTTGGCAAAGCAGTTTGTGAAAATTTCAATGTAAATGAAATTGTTATTGAAAATGGCGGCGACTTATTCCTGAAAATACAACACGGCCTCGTCCTATCGGTTTATGCCGGACATTCCCCCCTTTCGGGCAAAATAGGGTTAAAAATACCGGCAGGGCAATCGCCCCTTGGGGTATGTACCTCGGCAGGCACCGTGGGCCCTTCGGTAAGTTTCGGCAAAGCCGATGCAGTAGTGGTGGCATCGTCCGACACGGCACTGGCCGATGCAATGGCAACCGCTATTGGCAACCACGTAAGCATACCTGAGGACATAGAACAGGCCCTGCGAAAATATTCCCCTACATTGAAAATGAAATCACTTCTTATTGTGTGCAACGATAAGCTGGGGATAAAAGGTGAGCTTGAACTGACCCCGGTTCAATAATTATTTGTTGCTGCGTTAATTTTACTTACTTAACTTTTCTGAATTTAGCTCATCCGCCAAAAAATGTATATTTTAGTGCAAAAACATATTGTTATGAGAAAAATAGTATTTGCAATCGCATTGTTTATTGGTTTAGGCGCTACAGCCCAGAACATCAAACTTCCGGCACCCGACCGCACCGGTGGAATGCCCTTAATGGAAGCGTTGGATAGCCGCCAGACGGTACGTTCATTTAAAACAGACGAGCTATCACAGCAACAACTTTCAGATTTGCTGTGGGCAGCCTGGGGGGTTAACCGCAAAGGCGGGAAACGCACTGCACCCTCGGCAATGAACTATCAGGAAACAGACCTTTATGTATTGCTCAAAAGTGGTGTGTATGTTTATGATGCAGAGGAAAACGAATTGGTTTTTGTTTCGGATAAAGATGAACGCGAATATGCCGGTACACAGGATTTTATTAAAGATGCCCCGGTTCAATTGGTGCTCGTGGCCGACCTAAGCCGCATGAACGGGAATAGCTCATCGGGCAAACTGAATACCGCTTATATCGATGCCGGATATATTTCGCAAAACATTTACCTGTGGTGTGCTTCTGAAGGCCTTGGAACAGGCGCACGTGCCATGATTGACCACGAAGTGTTGTCGCCAAAACTCAAACTTGACGATGAACAACGAATCATTATTGCGCACAGCATAGGGTATATAAAATAACCTGCAAGTTTTGCTATTGGCATATCTGTATTAGTTTTGCAGTGCATTTCTAAAATTTGAAACTATGATTTTGAGAGACCAGATAAAAGATTTGGTTGAGCGCCGGGAAGCGCTGAGGGGGTATCTTTGACATCGACAATAAGTTAATACAAATTGAAGAAGAAGAGCTCAAAACCCAGGACCCTTCGTTTTGGGACAACCCAAAAGAAGCTGAAGCCCAAATGAAGCTGATAAACAGCATAAAACAATGGACCGAAGCTTACAAAGAGGTTGACCAGATAATTGAAGACTTAACTGTTTTGTATGAATTTCATCAAGAGGGCGAAGGTTCTGATGAAGAAGTAGAGCAACAATATAATAAAGCACTAAAGGCGGTTGAAAGCCTTGAAGCCAAAAACATGCTCCGAAAAGAAGAAGACAAGCTTGGGGCTGTACTCAGGATTAACGCCGGTGCAGGTGGCACCGAAAGCAACGACTGGGCCGAAATGTTATACCGCATGTACACCCGGTGGATTGAAGCTCATGGCTATAAAATCAAAGTCATGGAATATTTGCCCGGCGAAGATGTCGGCATAAAAAATTGCACCATTCAGGTGGAAGGCGACTTTGCTTATGGCAACCTTAAAAGCGAAAATGGAGTCCACCGCCTGGTGCGTTTGTCGCCTTTCAATGCACAAAATAAGCGGCAAACTTCATTTACCTCGGTGTTTGTGGCACCATTGATTGACGATACCATTGAAATTGAGGTAAACCCCTCGGATTACGATTTTGAAACCATGCGGTCGAGTGGCGCCGGCGGACAGAATGTAAACAAAGTAGAAACCGCCGTTCGTTTACGCCACCATCCTACCGGCATTGTAATCGAAAACTCCGAAAGCCGCTCGCAACTCCAGAATAAAGAAAATGCCATGCGCCTGCTTAAATCTCAATTGTACGAGATGGAGTTGCGCAAAAGGCAGGAAGAAGCAATGAAAGTTGAAGCCGGGAAGAAAAAAATTGAGTGGGGCTCACAAATCCGTTCGTATGTTTTGCAGCCCTATAAAATGGTGAAAGACCTGCGCACCAATTACGAAACAGGCAATGTAGCGGCCGTACTCGATGGCGACCTCGATGGTTTTATTAAAGCTTATTTAATGGAGTTTGGTGGCGAATAAACAGGCTACATTTCTTTTTTAAATTTCTTAATTTCCGCTTCGAGCGCTTTTTTTCTCTTTATTGCTTTAGACAATGCATAAGCCTGCACAACAGCATCTACATCATAATCTTCGAGCAAGATATAGTAGTAACGTTTGCCCAGGAAAACACATTTAAAATCGAGACCGGGATTTTCGGCAATAAAGTGAATTACAGAATCGGCTTTGCCATTCATATAAGAAACTTTCTCCCATTTATAATCCAGAAAATCGCTGCGATGGTTTAGCGGGTCGTCCAATGGTATTGAGTCTGATTTAGCTTGCAACTTACCATCATATACCCTTATGCAAACATGTTCAAGCCATTTCTTGCCAACGTAATTACTCGATAAGTAAAGTTCGCCACGTTCGTCGAGGTGAACCTGCAAAAATGAGCGGTCCCACGAACGGTTAAAAGTCTGCCGCTTATGGTTATACTGGGTATAACGGTCGAACTCAGTTTTTTCTTTTACAAAGTTTTTTTCAAGTTCGGCAATGGTGCTATCAAGCCTGATAAGCTGCATACTACGTGCATCAATTAGTTGTTGGTACATTTCAGTTGCCAACGATTTTGCGACCGAAATTTGCACTTCGGCTTTTGGGTATTTTATTTTTATAGAATCAAGTTTTTTTATCGCCTGAAGCGTATCGCCCGAATTGAGTATTGCCTTTGCTTTGTTTGTTTCCTGTACAGCCAACTCGCGCTGCGATGGACCGCAGCCCGAGAACAAAAACAACAATACCGGCACCAGAAATAAAGTATTTCGTTTTACAATGTGCATATCTACACTTTTTTATTTGATGCAAAAATAAGAATTGTTGTGATGTTTTGAGGAAAACAGAGAGACTTAAAATAAAAAACAAACAGGATTAGATATTTTCATGAATATTGCCACCACATAAAAAATCCCTTATTTTTGTTTGTTAAGATACAAAAAAATGGGCATCAATTCAGTTGAATATTTTAAAAACAGCAGTTATTGCCTTCCACGGCACATCAGCAAGCCAATACTCATTGGCTGGAAAATACAGAACCCCGAAAACTGCGGCAACCTTATACGCCTGGCAGATACCATTGGATTTTCGCAGGTTTTATTTGTGAAGGGCGATAATAACATTTCAATGCGCAAGCTAAGGAAAACAGCCGGGCACAGTTACGAAACAATGCAATCTGCATTTATTTCAGAAGACGACTTGTCCGTAATCCTGCCCGAAAATTATAAACTGGTTGCTGTTGAAACAGAAACAACATCATCGAATATTTTCACCACACAGCTTCCCAACAACATTGCCATCATTGTAGGCAATGAAAAGAAGGGCATTGATGTTGATTTTATTGAAGAATGCGATCAGGTGGTCCATATTCCATTAACCGGCAACTGCACCTCGTTAAATGTGTCGCATGCTGCCACAGTAGCAGCTTTTGAGTGGTTGAGGCAGAAAATGAACGAGATAGGTTAAATAAGGATTTTTTTGCTTATTTTTTTACTAAAAATCTTGGTGGTTTCAAAAAGTTCTACTTTATTTGCAGCGCCTTTAACAAAAGAGCACAGAGGCAAACAGAAAGTTCAGTTTTTTGATGAAAAGTTTTGGAAGATTAAAATATCTTCTTACTTTTGCAAACCAATTTTGAAAAAACAAATTGGCCCGTTCGTCTAGGGGTTAGGACGCCAGGTTTTCATCCTGGTAGCAGGGGTTCGAATCCCCTACGGGCTACTCTTAAAATTATAAAAAAATGGCAAATCATTTATCAGCAAAGAAAAGAATAAGGCAAAACGCCAACAGGAATCTTCAGAATAAGTATTACGCGAAAACAATGCGTAACGCTATTCGTAAAATGCGTGACATTACCGATAAAGCAGAGGCTGAAGAAATGTACCCAAAAGTAACTTCATTCATTGACCGTTTGGCTCAAAAGAATGTAATTCACGACAAAAAAGCTGATAACTTAAAATCGAAATTAGCTAAGCACGTTAAGAATTTGTAATATTTAAAATACGATACTAAAAAAAAGCCTTTCTCAACCGAAAGGCTTTTTTTATGGACAAAAACCTGCCATTCGTCAAAAAAATACCATAACAATTGTACATTATAATGAAGTAATGTATTTTTCAGTATGGCAGAGTACGAAAAACTATCGATCAAACAGTGGGCTGTTGAGGACCGCCCGCGCGAAAAAATGTTGAAGCATGGCTTTGCTTCCCTTAGTAATGCCGAGCTCATGGCAATCCTTATAGGCTCAGGAAACCGTAGCGAATCGGCCGTTGAATTATCACGCCGCATCCTTTCCGACTTCAACAACGACCTTGATATACTGGGAAAAACATCAACCGATAAACTAATGGGCTACAAAGGAATGGGCGAAGCAAAGACAGTCAACGTGCTTGCAGCGCTTGAACTTGGAAAGCGGAGGCACCTCAACGGGCATAAAAAACTCACAAAAATTACAAGCAGCGCCGATGTATATAACCTTTTTGCCATTGAGCTTGCCGACCTTCAACATGAAGAGTTTTGGATTTTGTACCTCGACAGGGGCAATAATATAGTTGACAAATCGAAAATAAGCCAGGGGGGTATTTCGGGGACGGTTATCGACGTACGGATTATCATGAAAAAAGCAATTGAAAAATTGGTTTCATCAATTATCCTTGCTCACAACCACCCCAGCAAAAACCTCTCGCCCAGCAAGGCAGACATCGACATCACGCACAAAACCAACAATGCTGCAGCACTACTCGATATTAAAGTACTCGACCACATAATTGTAGCCGGCAACAACTATTACAGTTTTGCCGATGAAGGTTTATTGTAACTTTAACACTATTCTGGAAAATATCCTGAATGCGACAGAATCTCTTGCGGGTTATTCATTTTCATCAGCTCACCAAGGGTGACTTCTTCATTATTTTTCATGTAAGAATGAATAATTTGCCAGCCGAGCCATACACCAGTACGCCCCGGCGATTTGTTGGTAAACGGATTGGTAAAAGGTGCATCGTTAATGTATTTTCGTATCTCCAGCCTTTCACTGGTATAAAGCAATTTTTCCTCAATCAGGTAAGTCCACATTGCAGCTTCGTTTGCCTCGCACCATTCAAGCTGCTCCTTACTGTAACCAATAATAACAGAATCGGGCATTGCGGGCAACATGGCTTCAGAAAAGTAAATTAATTTGCCCTCATGGATCATGTTCGCCAACAGGTTGTCATTTTCGGCATTAAACGGATAGTGGGTCACAGCTAAAGCATAAAAAGCCTCGGGCACCATACGCATAGGGTACATATTGTCAATTTTGAAACGGGGGATACCCAGATATTGATAAAAAATGCAATCCCGCCCCAGGTATTTGTCCAGGCCGACCCCGATAAAATCATCGGCCACCACCAACGACTGGTTAAAACCCGAAGGGTATGCATAAACAGCCGGGATTTCTTTTCCGGGGAAATAGTACTTATAATGCTTAAACCCTTCGGTAAATTGCTCCTTAATTGGCCCGAAATTGTCAAAATGTTTTACGATGGTATCTCCAACCCGACTGTAAACAGTGTCGTTCAGGAACATGTGCAAGTTCTTTTCCATTGTGTTGCTCCCTACCTCACCCAGCTGAAGAATATTTTCGGCATATACATCTAAAAACGCCTGGTGTTCGGGGTACATCTCCTGTAACTTGTCATGCACTTTGTCAGGCGAACCCCCATACAAAACACTATCGATGCGATAATACGCTGTGTTGACCTCAATGTCAGACACATCAATTTTTAGCGGATCGGGGCTACACGAAAAAAAAACAACAGTAAGAATAACAAACCACAAATACCTATTAATTTTAGTCATATATCTCTATCCATTTAATTATACTTGTATATAAAACCAGTCACAAATTTAATAAAACTGAACATGTTGGGGCTATATTGTTGTGATAGTAAAAATTCGTCCTATTTTTGTATAAGTAAGTGCTTTAATTATAAAAACTATTGAATCATGAAAAAAATAACGATTTTATTCGTATTGTCACTATTTATCAGCACATTATCAGCACAAAATTTCAGGCTCGGGTTTCAAACAAGCCCACATATTAGCTGGATTAAATCTAGCAATGGCGACATTGAAAGCGATGGAACGAAACTTGGCATCCGCTATGGGCTTGACGCCGACTTATATATAGCCGAAAACCAGCGTTATGCACTTAATACTGGTTTATTTGTTTCAAATCATTCGTTTAAGGCAGTTTATTCAACCGAAAACGAATTTTTTATTAATGATATCCCTTTTGATGAATCGACTAAAATCACTTATAAAACAAACTATATCGAAATACCCTTAAATGTTAAATTGCGCTCCGACATATTTTATCGAATGACATTTTATGGCCAATTCGGACTTTCGAATCTTTTTAACATAAGCGCTTCTGCTACATCTATTCCCAATAAATTAAACGATGACGCTATAAACGACGGCTTATCGAACCGGCACATCCGATTTTATAACTTATCGATGATTATGGGTGGTGGTGTTGAATATGATGTTGGCGGCAATACGGCTATAAACCTGGGCATACAATATTCAAACGGGTTAACCGATGTAACAAAAATTGAATCGTTGGACGAAAATTCTGTTTTAAATTCGTTAAGGCTTGTTATTGGCGTAATGTTTTAAAACTTTTTGAATGCATTAACATTATACGAATATGAAGATTGCACTTGTACAGCTCAATTATCACATCGGTAATTTCAGTTCAAACATTACTAAAATTATTTCACACATTGAAAAAGCAAAGTCTGAAGGGGCACATTTGGTTGTGTTTTCAGAATTGGCAGTTTGTGGCTACTATCCTCACGACTTGCTTGAACGTATGGAGTTTATCGAGAATACCCAAAAAGCAGTTGATGAAATTGTTGGATCCACCTCAAACATTGCAGTTGTTATTGGGGCACCAACAGTAAACAACAGCAAAAATTGAAAGCGGCTATACAACTCAGAATTGTTTATAAACAATAAAAAAGTTGAAAAAACAATCCATAAAACGCTGTTGCCCACCTACGATATTTTTGACGAATACCGACACTTCGAACCGAATAAATCGTTTGAAGTAGTTGAGTTTATGGGAAAGAAACTTGCTGTAACCATTTGTGAAGATTTATGGGACAACCAGCCCACCAATAACAGTTTTGCCCAAAGCAAAATCTACATAACATCGCCACTTGAGGAACTCAGCAAATTAAACCCCGATTTGATTATCAATATCGCTGCCTCACCCTTTTCAAATGACCAGGAGGGCACTCGTAAATCAACCCTTGTGCGCAATGCCATTGAATACTCGCTACCCTTGGTATATGTGAACCAGATAGGGGCACAAACCGAAATTGTATTTGATGGTGGCTCCATGTTCATTAACAATTCAGGAGAGGTAATCCATGAAATGGCTTATTTTAAAGAAGATTTCCGCATTGTGGACATCAACGCCCCACAAACAAAAGACATACAAGACAACCAACCTTCCATTGCCAAGATTAACGATGCACTGGTACTTGGGATCAGGGATTATTTTAACAAGATGGGGTTTAAAACGGCCACTCTGGGGCTATCGGGTGGCATTGATTCGGCAGTTGTTGCAGTGCTCGCTGCCGAGGCACTGGGCAGCGAAAATGTACGCGTTCTGTTAATGCCATCAAAATATTCATCGGACCACAGCATAACCGATGCCGTTGAACTGGCAGAAAACCTGGGTATATTATACGAAACCGTAAACATCCAACCCATTGTTGATGCTTTTGAAAATGCAATGTCGCCAATTTTTAAAGAGCTTGAGGCAGATGTTACCGAAGAAAACATTCAGGCACGTACCCGTGGTGTGCTGGTCATGGCATTATCAAATAAGTTTGGCAATATTCTTCTCAACACATCAAATAAAAGTGAATGCGCTGTGGGTTATGGAACTCTTTACGGTGATATGAACGGAGGACTTTCCGTTTTGGGCGATGTATACAAAACCGATGTTTTTAACCTGGCCCGATATATCAACCGCGATCGTGAAATCATACCTGAAAACATAATTGTGAAGCCACCATCGGCCGAATTAAGGCCCGACCAAAAAGATTCAGATTCGCTGCCTGACTATGACATCCTCGACGACATCTTATATCGCTACATAGAGCAAAACCAGTCGCCCGATGAAATTATCAATGCCGGATATGATGCAGGGGTTGTACAAAAAGCAGCACACATGGTAAACATCAACGAATATAAGCGCTTTCAAACACCTCCTATTATACGTGTGTCGTCAAAAGCATTTGGCTTTGGCCGTAAAATGCCATTAGTGGCCAAATATAATGGCTGATTTTTTTTTGATAATATCATGAAACACCCCTTTATTAATGATTATTTGAATACATTTTATCGATTTTCACCAATTTTGTTTCCATTTTTGCCTTTTATCGGCTTAAAAAAATATTCTTTAGAGGTATCTTATAAAAGAAAAAAGTTAACTTTGATGCTGCACAACATAAATTTAAGTAATTATGCTTAATGCTGAAACGGGGTTAAGTTCTTTGCAGGAACCGCGAAAATCAATTTTTAAATATCTTACCGAAGAAGAAAAGGTTGAATTGGAAAACCACCTTACCAGAGTTCAGGTAAGGCGCAACGATTTAATTTTTAAAGAAGGCGACCGCCCACAAGGTTTTATTACCCTTGAGGCCGGTAAGGTTAAAATATTCAAAGAAGGAGTTGGCGGGCGTGAACAAATATTACGGATGATAAAGCCCGGGGGGTTTGTAAGTTATCGGGCACTTTTGGCAGGCGAACCACATATTGCATCGGCCGTTGCCCTTGAAGATTCAATTATCTGCCTTATAGAAACTGAATATTTCTATGACAATTTACTCAAAAACCATGCACTAACCTTGCGCTTACTCAGCAAACTTGCCAAAGAACTTGGATTCTCAAATTCACGTACAGTAACACTAACACAAAAGCATATCCGCGGCCGCCTTGCAGAGTCAATTATCCTGCTCACCCAAAAATATGGCATGGAACCCGACGGAACAACTATAAAAGCTTATTTATCACGTGAAGACCTTGCCAACCTCTCGAACATGACAACATCAAATGCAATACGCACCCTTTCCAGCTTTGTAAACGAAAAAGTAATTGCAATTGATGGCCGCAAAGTTAAAGTCCTCGATATCGATAAATTGGACCACATTAGTAAGCTTGGATAGCATTTAATAATTTCAAATGCACTATAAAACAAAAATATGGCTGCAGGCATTTCGCTTGCGTACACTTCCTTTAGCCCTTGCAAACGCGGTAATGGGCAGTCTGCTTGCCATGTCCGATGGTGCTTTTCGAACAAGCATATTCATTTTAACCCTATTAACCATTACCTTTTTACAAATCCTGTCAAACCTGGCCAACGATTACGGCGATGCCGTTTCGGGGAAAGATACGCATAAACGTGTTGGCCCCAAGCGCGTTACTGTGTCGGGCATGGTAACCCGCACCGAAATGAAACGAATGATTATTGTTTTTGTTTCCCTTTCGGTTGTATCAGGCTCAATGTTAATTTATTTTGGGTTATCAGGATTGGACTGGGGGAAAATTTTGTTGTTTTTTGCGCTTGGTGCGGCGGCCATTATCGCGGCCATTAAATACACAGTTGGGCGAAACCCATATGGATACAAGGGGTTAGGCGATATCTTCGTTTTCGTTTTTTTTGGCTTAATTGGGGTAATTGGCACTTACTTTTTACATACACACTGGTTTGAAGCCCGCTTGCTTTACCCCGCCTCGGTAATTGGATTGTTTAGCACAGGGGTGCTTAATATTAACAACCTTCGCGACATTGAAACAGACAAAGAAACCGGTAAAAACACATTGGCCGTACAATACGGGCTAAAGTTTGCACAACGCTACCATGTACTGCTTATTTCGGTAGGATGGATATTGGGCATCATTTATACAAGTGTTTCGTTTTATAGTTGGTGGCAATTTATTTACCTACTTACCCTGCCTCTATTTATCAGGAACATCATCCGCATTTTCAGGCATGAAACACCTGCAGAATTAAATAACGAACTCAAGCATCTTGCCATGGCAACATTTTTATTTGCATTGTTGTTTGGTGTTGGGATGGTGCTGTAATTGGCAACAATCAGTATATAACCTGAACTTTTTTCAACCTTACATCTGTAATTGGCCTAAAATCCCCTTTCACGGGTAACTTTGAAATACGTTCGGCTACTTCAATTCCTGATATCACCTCGCCAAAAACAGTGTACGAACCATCGAGATGCGGACCGCCACCTACCGTTTTATAAGTCTGCCTTTGTTCATCGGTAAAAGTTATATCGTTTTCTTCTTCAAATTCATCAAGTTCCTCATCGGTATATGTGCGCCCGGTTACTATGTAGAATTGTGACCCGTCTGAACGGCGCTGGTTATTCTTATCGTCGGGTTTGCGTGGTGAGCCTATAGCACCCCGCTTGTGGTATAAACCATCAACAATATTGGCCGGTATTGTGTATCCGGGCCCTTTCCAGCCTACAATGTCATCAGGCGCTGCATGGCGCGTATCGGCTGCACCCGTTTGAATACCAAAGTCGCGAATAGCGCGGTGTATAAGCAGGCTGTCATAAAAACCCTCTTCGGCCAGTTTGATAAAGTTATCGCGGTAAGCTGGTGTTTCGTTGTATAATTTGATGGTAATGTTGCCAAAATCGGTTTCAAGAATAATTCTCTTTACCGATGCATTTCGCTCAGAGTTGGCCGACCGAATTGCCTGCAATGCTTTTGGTTTGCCTCGTTTATTTACAAGCGCAAGTATTTCATTTACCGGAACGGCAAAATATTCCCGCTCGTACATTACCTCTTCTGAAATACCCATGCCCAATACAGCCCCATTTGAAACAAAAACAGGCGTGCCATTGCTAATTTTTCCAATCCGGTTTGAAATACTGAACAATTTACGGCCCTGCAGGATTCTTTCTTCTAAATAAGAACCCCCAAATAATGGCTGACGGTTGCCAACCTTTTTGCCCAATACCACTGTTTTTAAACCTTCTGGTTTTTTTGCTCCATATAATTTTAGGGGTTTCGCGGGATAATCTTCAACCCGTAAAAGAATAAGGTTATTAATCCGGTCATAATTATAAAACTCTGTAATTTCGGTTTGCCGGTCCCCGTTAAGCGGTGTAACAACAGCACGGTTTGCCCTGGCAAACAATGCAAAAGGAGCCACAATAGTGGTTGGTGTTACCAAAAAACCTTTCCCGGTTTCAAGAATGCGTTTGCCATCGTAGGTTTTTATTTCAAAAACCGATTCGGCAAGGGAAGAGAAACCATTGTCGTTATTTTCTGGCTTTTCTTCCTTTGTTTTATCATTATTGCCAGTTTCTTCTTTTTGATTTGAATTGCCAGAACATGCCGATACAAAAAGAATAATGAAGGTTATTATATAAATTGCAAAACGCATTACTTTACTTTTTTAATTTTCACATGGATCATAACATCGGTATACGGACGGTTGTTTTCGTCGGTTTTTAAGGCCGCTATTTTATCAATCACATCCATTCCCGAGATAATTTCACCAAACACGGTGTATTCATTTTCAATTTGCGGGGCTCCGCCAATGGTTGTATATGCTTCGCGTTGTGCTTCGGTGTATTCCAGTTTTCCCTCAGCAAGTTCGTAACGCACATCAATTTCATCTTTTATTTCGTTGGCCAGTTTACGAGCTTCATCCCATTTTTCTTCTGCTTTCAGTTTTTTCAGGCGCTTGCGTTTTTCCTGTGGATAAACGTCCCTGTAAATTCTTTTTTTAATAGGTCTGTTAACAGCTATCTCCATGGTATCGAGTTGTCCCGGGCGGTAGGTTGTACCCTGAACGACAAAAAATTGTGAAATGTCGCTTTGCTTAAAAATATTTACCTCGTTGGGCTGTCGCGGGGCACAAAGTGCCCCTTTTTTGCAAATATGGTGGTTAAGTATTTCATCATTCACTGTTTTTGCAGGATCGCCATATCCAATGAATTTTCCGGGCGGTGCATTACGTGAGTCTTTCGATCCGCCCTGGATAATATAATCTTCAATGACACGGTAAAAAAGGGTATTCTCGAAATGACCGTTGCGTGCCAGCTCGATAAAGGCATCGCGGTGCAAAGGGGTATCGTCGTATAACATAAAAGTCATGTCGCCCATGTTGGTCGAAATTTGGGCATGATAGGTTTGTGCTTGCACCTGAAGCATGAAGCCTGATAAAAATAAAATAATTGAAATACTTTTCAGCATAAAACAATTTATTCTTTAATTACTTCCATTTCCATAATAACATCATCAAGAGGGCGGTCGGCTTTGTTTGTTTTTACAGCCGCTATCGAATCGATAACATTGAGCCCCTCAACAACCTCGCCAAAAACGGTGTATTCGCCATCAAGCTGCGGTGTTCCGCCAATAGTGGTATAAATTTCGCGGCGTTTTTTGTTGATTTGATACATTGAGCTATCAATCATTTTTTCAGCTTGTTCCTGAACATCAATACGCAATTGTATGATGCTGTCTTGCATATTGTTTTCCTGAAAACGTTTCACATCGTCGGTGCGTTCGCCATATAGCTGCATAGCTTTCTGTCGCATGGCCTGAAATTTTTGTCGTTCCTCAAAATTGCTGAGCATTTCTTCGTTCCATTTTTTACCCTGCACGATGTAAAACTGCGAACCGGATGATTTTTTCTCGGGGTTTACATTATCACCTTGCCGTGCCGCCGACAAAGCCCCTTTTTTATGGTAAATCCCGTCAACAATTTCAGCCGGGATGGTATACCCCGGGCCTCCCCCACCCAATCTTTTGCTTGAAGGTGCATTCTTCGAATCAGGGTCGCCACCCTGTATCATAAACCCTTTAATCACACGATGGAAAAGAAGATCGTTATAAAAACCTTCTTTAGCCAATTTTAAAAAGTTATCGCGGTGCCGGGGCGTTTCATTGTATAGTTCAACCAGCATGTCGCCATAAGTGGTTTTTATTAAAACCTGTGCCCTGTCGCCATCACCTGCATTGGTCTTTTTGCCGGCACAGGCAATCATTGAAACAACCAAAACGATGTACAAAAAATAGTTCTTTATGTTCATTTGTTTATGTTTTATAGTAAAACTGATATATTTATTGCAATTTTATGCTTTCAAAAATAGAAAAAATGGAAATGCAAAAAATATTTGTAGACAAAAGTATTGTTTTGACCCCCATGGGACTTAACGATACGCAAACCATTTATGATGCGATTGACAACAACCGTACTTTTTTAAGGCGTTGGTTGCCTTTTGTTGATGCTACAAAAAGTGTTCATGATACCCGGGCTTTTGTAAAATCGATTGTTGATGATGCAGAATGGCGGCAAGAGGTATTCACCATCAAATATAATGATGAATTTACAGGGCTGATTGGTCTTAAAGACATCGATTACCTGAACCATAAAGCTGAAATAGGATATTGGCTTATTGAGAAAACAACAGGAAAAGGTATAGTCACCAAATCAGTAGAGAAACTGGTTTCCTTTTGTTTCAATAATATGGAAATGAACCGTATTTGCATAAAGTGTGCAGTAAATAACACCCCCAGTAGCAACATCCCAAAACGGCTTGGCTTCAACCTTGAAGGCATTGAAAGGGCCGGCGAAAGACATGAAACAAGATATTTCGATTTAGAAGTATACAGCGTACTGAAAAGCGAATGGGTGGAATTCTAACTCTTTGGTAATTGCGTTAATTGCTAGTCTTCATACAATCCAATTGTTAAGGAATTGTAAAAATTTAAAAAAACACTTGACTTTGCATAAGCCATACCGTACATTTGTAATGCTTAATCAAAACCAGTTTAATTTTCTCTTTTCCAACCACACACCCCAAGCGCACAAGCTTAACTTCAGCCGGAAATCCTTTTCCGGCTTTTTTTATTATCAACATAGAAGAATTAAACGGGCTATTAATGGAACGTGAATAGTTGCTCAACTATTGGATTTGTTTTACCCTTTTCCGATTTATGGCAATATTCATTCGTATGCGTGCAAAACTCATAATCAACCGACCATTCGTCAATATTATTTACAATTTGCTTAACTCCGTCAATAATTGCGAGTACTTCATTGTTGGTTGTTGTGGGGTGTAACGACAACCTCACCCATCCGGGTTTTAACGACATGTCGCCATTGTCGATACTTAAACTGATTTTTTTCGAAATACTTTTGTCAACATGTAATAAATAATGACCATACGTACCGGCGCATGAACAGCCACCACGGACCTGGATACCAAATCGGTCGCTAAGGAGCCGTACCATCAGGTTATGATGGATACCATCAACAAAAAACGATACAACAGCCAGCCTGTTTTTGTTATTCCCGGCTAGAATATTAATACCAGGAATACGTTCGAACCCACTAAAAAGCAGTTCAACCAATTCTTTTTCACGAGCTTGTATATTTTCAACCCCCATTTGCTCCTTAAGCTGTATAGCGAGTGTTGTTTTTATGGCTTGCAAAAACCCGGGAGTACCCCCATCTTCCCTAATTTCGATATCGGCAACATAGCTGTGTCCGCCCCAGGGGTTTGTCCAGTTAACGGTGCCTCCTCCCGGGTGATCGGGTATGCGGTTTTTATATAAGTCTTTGTGAAAAATTAGTACGCCTGAGCTACCCGGCCCTCCCAGAAATTTGTGGGGGGAAAAGAATATGGCATCAAGCGACTGCCCCGGATTGTCGGGGTGCATGTTAACATCAACATAAGGTGCAGATGCCGCAAAATCGACAAAGCAGTAACCGTTATATTCGTGCATAATTTCAGACAGTTCATGATAAGGTGTTTTAATTCCGGTAACATTTGAGCAAGCCGAAAATGAGCCAATAAGCATTTTTCTGTCTTTGTATTTTTCAATTTCTGTACGCAGGTTTTCGGGTCTAACTTCAAGGTTCTCACCCGGAGGGACTATTACTACATCAGCAATACTCTCAATCCATGGGGTTTGATTGCTGTGGTGTTCCATGTGCGTAATAAAAACTACCGGACGGTCTTCTTCCCTAATTAAACATCTTTTTTGAAGTTTTTCAGGTAAACGTAGCCCCAAAATCCGTTGAAATTTTGCCAATACCGAAGTCATTCCAAAACCGGCTGTAATGATTACATCATCATCGCTGGCATTTACATGCATCTTAATTTTATGGTGGGCATGTTTGTATGCATTGGTCATTATTTCACCGGTGGCACTGGCCTCTGAGTGGGTGTTGGCAACAAATGGCCCAAAATCGGATGTTATCTTTTGTTCGATAGGCCAATACAGCCTTCCACTGGCAATCCAGTCGGCATACACAATTTTTTTCTTACCAAAGGGAGTTTCAATTTCTTGGTGATATCCAACTACATTTTCCCTAAACGCTTTGAAGTACGATTCAATATCCATGGGATTATCTTAGGTTCGTATTGAATTTTGTAAATGGTCCCGGTTGAAAATAAGTTGCGCCTGAAACCTCTGATACAAAGTAAAAAGAATGTATTTAAATGGGACATGATAATAATCAAAAGTAAAATGGAAACTGTGTTTTTAAATTTATAGTGATTTACAAATAAGAAATTGGTATATATTTGGAATAATGTGATATTTTTAGTGCTACAAAAACAGGACGTTACATGTGTTTATAATATTTGATATGAGAGCTTTACTATGCATATTTTTACTGGCGGCTACATCAAACTTATTTGCTCAATCTCAATTTGTTGACCCTTTTATTGGTGTAAGGGATGATATAAGTAATTGTGTTATTGGGCCACAATTACCTTTCGGTTCAATAAACCCAAGCCCACATACAATTGAAGGTGGACATGATGGTTATAACCCCCGAAAACCGATACGTGGCTTTGGGCAATTACATGCAAGTGGGACAGGCTGGGGAAAATATGGGCAATTTTTAATTTCACCCCAAACCGGACTTGCAACGACGGAACAGGGGCATGATTCGGAAAAGGAAGATGAGCTTGCCAAACCTTACGAATATAGCGTTTCTTTAAAACGCTATGGTATATCTGTCAGCGTAGCTCCAGAGATGCATAGTGCAATGTATCAAATTGTATTTCCAGCAACCGACAGTGCATGTGTCCTAATAGATTTAACCCATAACATACCTCAACACATTGCAAGCTATGTGGGGGGCAAGGCACTTAACGGAAAATTTGATTTTAAAGACCTGGGGAAAACAATAGTTGGATCTGGTGAATATACCGGCGGCTTTGGAGGGGGCAGTTATCCATTATATTTTGTAGCCAAACTAAGTAAAAAGCCTTTATCATATGGTACATTCCTTGACAATACAATTCAAGCAGGGGAAAATACCCTTCAGGTAACGAATGAAAAACAACGCATGGGAGGCTATGTGCAATATGCTAATGAAAAAATCGATACGTTGTACCTTAAAATTGCTGTTTCATTTAAAAGTTCCGAACAGGCTAATTTCTGGCTAAATCAAGAGATTCCACTCTGGGATTATAAGAATGTTGTACAAAAAGCCAGGGATCGATGGGATCATGAGCTTTCCAAAATTGAGATTAATGGAACCAACAAACAAAAGAAAATCTTTTATACGGCAATGTACCATGCACATTTAATGCCCCGTAACCGCACCAACGATTTTCAAGGTTATGGAAACAATACCCCTGTATGGGATGATCACTATGCAGTTTGGGACACATGGAGAACTGTGTTTCCTTTAATGGCACTAATCAACCAGAATATGGTTGCTGATAATGTGAACTCATTCATTGCCCGCTTTAATAAAAATGGGTACGTTAGGGACGCATTTATTGCAGGTATTGATATGGCCGAGGAACAAGGTGGCAATAACATTGACAATATTATTGCCGAAGCCTGGATGAAGCAACTTACTGGGATAAACTGGGATGAAGCTTATCGTTTGTTAAAAAATAATGCAGAAAAAATGCGCGAAGGATGGCAGGGCTGGGGCAATTTTAGAATTGTAGATGCAGAAATGGGGGCATATAAAACCAACGGATGGATCCCTTCTGGCATTATGTCGTGTTCCAAAACGCTTGAATATGCTTATAACGATTATCTTACGGCACAAGTTGCAAAGGGCTTAGGGTATAAAACTGATTATGAAAAATACCTTGCACGGAGTGAAAAGTGGCAATATTTATGGTCGCCCAATGCAAAGAGCGATGGATTCAACGGGTTTATTGTGCCCAGAAAGCCGAACGGTGATTTTGAATCAATAAACCTGAAAAAGGACTTTGGTTCGTGGAACAATTATTTTTACGAAGGTAATTCATGGACATACTCATATTTCGTGCCCCATGAGTTTGATAAACTCGTATACTTAAATGGCGGACAAGTTGCATTTGCAGAAAAACTTCAACATGCATTTGAGAATAATTTAATACACTATGGAAATGAACCTGCTTTTTTAACGCCCTACTCTTTTATTTATGCCAATCGTCCCGATTTAGCCTCCTATTATGGAAAGTTGTTGGCTCGAAAAGAATTTACCCTTGATGGCTATCCGGGAAATGAAGACAGTGGGGCGATGAGTGCCTGGTACATTTTTACCACGTTAGGGCTTTTCCCCAATGCAGGCCAAAACATATACTACCTTATTGGTCCCTCTGTAGACAACGCAACAATCAAGCTTTCAAACGGAAAAAAAATAAATATAATTGCTGATAACTTAACTGAAGAAAATATTTATGTAAAAGAATGTTTCATCAATGGAAAAAAATGGGAACATGCCTGGATAAAATACGACTGCTTAAAAAATGGGGCTGAATTACGTTTTGAAATGGCACCCAAACCCACGGACTGGGCTAAAAACGACACTCTTATTTACACAAGCGACACTTTTAAGGGTATTGACACTAAGCAACCACTCGAAATTGGCGAATTGGGGCGTAAACAAAATTACGATTCTGGTTTTTTATTTAGCCCGAACCCGCTTAAAGCTAACACAAAAATAAATTGCCATTTACCACCAAACTGCCAGGATGGTATCATTAAGATTTTGGATTTGGAGGGAAAGATTTTATGGAAAGAACCATTTACTTCAACCGAAGCAAGATATATCCGTATAGATTATAACTTCTTGTCGCCTGGTTTGTACTTAGCTATTGTTGAAAGAGAGAACACAATAGTAAAACGGCAAAAAATAGTAATAACAATCTAATTCAGTAAAATCGGATAAGCAGTAATTTTTTTATATCACTTTAACCTGTACATCGAAAATCCCAACAACATCCCCTTTTCTGAGTTTAGCCCGTTTTCGGTTTTCAGGTTGTTCATTTAAAACCACCTCTCCGTTCTCGACAAATATTTTGGCCTGGGCACCGCTTTCAGCTATTTGTAGTAGTTTCAAGAGCTTGATCAACTCAATGTATTCAGTTTCTAATTCAAATTCAATTTCTTGCATGGTATATGTTTAATTCCGTTTGTTTTTTCTTGGGCATGCTTTTTACCACAAGGTCATACGAGTGGTCAATCCATTTTTTAACAAAAAAATCGGGTACAGTTTCGTCAATTTTAATGGTGTTCCAGTGTTTTTTGTTCATGTGAAAGCCAGGAGTGACAAATGAGTTTTGTTCGCGAAGATCGATGGCTGTTTCGGGATCGCATTTTACATTTACCCATAAATCTTCTTCAAGGTCGGTTAATGCAAACATTTTACCCATCACTTTAAAAACCAGCGACGTTTCATCAAAAGGAAAGTCTTCGGTTGCGCCTTTTTTCGATAAGCAATATTCCCGGAGTAATTCAATGTTCATGGTTACAGAATAATTATCAAAAATAAGAAAAGCTCTTTTGATAATTGATTTATTTTTGTTTTATTCTATTGTTTAATGCTTGCTCCAATTACTCGTATTTCGATTGTCGTGAGCTAGTTTTGGCCAACCGCTTGCAGCGAGAGAAGCATCGCCCTGAATGGCAATAACCTGGTCATGTCCGATGACACCATAAATAATTTTATCGTTCGAAATCAAATAGTCATTTTTACGGAGTGAATTAATGTACAAACTCCAATCTACAGTTGCATCTGTATTAAAAACCCCCAGTTTAATCTTGTTATAATCATCTTTATCTATAAAAGAGTACAACAGCCTGTTCTGATTATCAATCGCCCCCATATCTATACCCCAATTTGTCAAAGTGAAATTATTTGAATAAGCAGCTATCCGGTACATCCCATATTTATCAACATTATTATCCAGATAATGATAATAATACCCATCGGGGCCTATCAATTTCTTTTGTATGCTGCTAATAAAATCGCTTTGCCATAAAACGCTTCCATCAATAGCGTCTATAACGTGCAAATGAAATTTGTTGGTTTCAACATCGGCAAAGCTACAAATCAGGTTGCCTTCTTCGTCAATCACAATATTATTGGCAACACCCCCGTAGGACGAAATTTCTTTGGTCCAGATAACAGCTCCATTTTCAATATTTACTGCAACTAAATCATTTTTTGGATTAAAATTTGTGTAGTAGAAAGCATTACCGTTTTTACCAATTACGATTCCTGTGCCAACGGATCCTCCTACAGCATCAATATTGAACCATTTGGTATTCCCATCCTTATCAATACAATAAAGTACGCGATTATAAACTCCCGATCCTATTGATCCCAGAATCAAATCACCGTTATTGGCTAATGCAAGTGCACCTATCTGCCCGTAGGTGTACAGCCCGTTAGGATAACCGGCATGCTGGACTGTCTCGGGTACTTCCCAAACCCATTTAAATGAACCATTTGCAGGATCAATTGCATAGAGCTTACAATAATCAATGACATAAACAGTTCCATTGTCGCCAACTACAATCTGGCTCGAAATATCTGTGTGATCCAGTTCGTTAGATTTCCATCTCAATGTTCCATCTTTACGATTAACGGCATAAATTTGTGTTGGAGAATTTACACCTGCCCCGTAATAAACATCATTATCGCCCAAAGCAAAGGCTGTGAATAAGTTTCCGGGATTTAGAATATGTTTCAAATCATCGGGCAACTGGTGTACCCATACTGTATCGCCCTTTTCGTGGGTGCTAACATCTTCAGGACTGAAAATATCATTGATCCACTCGCACGAAACCAAAAGAAGCATAAATAATCCTGTTAAAATTGATACAAAAGTCTTCATTTTAGTAATTTTAGATTAAACCTACATTCCATTTCATAGAACCAAACAATCGCAATTACCAACAAGTTACTCACAATCAAACAAATATCAAAATTAAAGATGTGGATTATTAAACTTAATTAGAAGGAAGAGATGGGCAACGCAAAACCACACGATGCAATCGTGCGGTAGCGGGGGTAGATAATGTGTTTGGATAATTTACGAATAAACTGAAAAAAGCCGCCTTCCAAAAAAATGAGAAGACGGCTTTTGTGTCGTAAAACTTTATTTTGTAACCTTATTCTGAGAACTTCGCTGCAAGGTATTCACGGTTCAGGCGTGCGATGTGCGAAATGCTGATTGATTTTGGGCATTCCAGTTCACAGGCACCCGTGTTGGTACATCCACCAAAGCCAAGCTCGTCCATTTTTGCCACCATGTTGCGGGCACGGCGTTTTGCTTCGATTTTACCTTGTGGCAATTTAGCCAGTTGCGAAACTTTAGCAGCCACAAACAACATGGCCGATGAGTTTTTGCAGGTAGCAACACAAGCACCACAGCCAATACATGCAGCAGCATCCATAGCTTCTTCGGCATCGTCCTGGCCAATAGGTATGGCATTCCCGTCGGGAATACCACCGGTGTTTACAGAAACGAAACCTCCGGCTTGTTGTATTTGCTCAAAAGCTGTGCGCTCAACCACCAGGTCTTTTATAACCGGAAATGACCCGGCACGCCAAGGCTCGATGGTAATGGTGTCACCTTCGTCAAACTTGCGCATGTGTAACTGGCATGTTGTAATTTCGCGGTCGGGGCCATGGGCGCGGCCGTTGATATACAAACTGCACATACCGCAAATACCTTCGCGGCAATCGTGGTCAAATGCAATGGGGTCTTTGCCGTCACGGATGAGTTTATCATTCAGTATGTCGAGCATCTCAAGGAATGAACTGCCCTGTGAGATGTTTTCAATCTCGTAAGTTTCGAAGCGCCCCTTTTCCTTCGGGCTGTTTTGCCTCCAAACTTTTATATGTAATTTATTTAATACTTTATCTGCCATTACTTTAGATTTATTTATAACTACGTTGAGTTAACTTAACATTTTCGAAAACAAGGTCTTCTTTATTCAGAACAGGGTCTTTGTCTTCGCCTTTATGTTCCCAGCACGATACATAGGTGAAATTTTTGTCGTCGCGTTTTGCTTCACCTTCTTCAGTTGCAGATTCTTCGCGGAAATGTCCGCCACATGATTCGTTGCGGTCAAGCGCATCCTGTGCCATTAAAATTCCCATATCGAGCGCATCGGCAACACGGCCTGCCTTCTCAAGTTCAGGGTTCAGGTTGTTCATCTCGCCCGGAACAAGCACATCTTTCCAGAATTCTTCTTTCAATTTTTTAATGCCATCAATCGCTTTTTTAAGCCCTTCGGCATTACGGCTCATCCCCACATAGTCCCACATATAGTGCCCAAGTTGTTTATGGAAATAATCGACCGGTTTTGTTCCTTTAATATTGAACAGTTTTTCCAATCGCTCACTAACGGCTTTTTCAGCTTCCTTAAACTCAGGTGCATTCGTATCAACTTTTGGCGTCATAATTTCATCGGCCAGGTAATCGCCAATGGTGTACGGGAGCACGAAGTAACCATCGGCCAGCCCCTGCATCAATGCTGATGCACCCAAACGGTTTGCACCATGGTCAGAGAAGTTTGCTTCACCAATAGCGTACAATCCCGGGATGTTGGTCATCAGGTTATAGTCAACCCAAAGCCCTCCCATTGAATAGTGGATAGCCGGGTAAATCATCATTGGCTCTTTATATGGGTCAGTATCGGTAATTTTTTCGTACATCTGGAAAAGGTTTCCATAACGGGCTTTAATTACATCGATACCCAAACGCTCTATTGAATATTTAAAATCGAGGAAAACCGCTTTTCCGGTGTTGTTCACACCAAAGCCTGCATCGCAACGCTCTTTTGCTGCACGCGAAGCTACGTCGCGGGGCACAAGGTTACCATAGCTTGGATAACGGCGCTCAAGATAGAAGTCGCGGTCATCTTCTGGTATGTCATTTGGGCCAATTTCGCCTTTTTGAAGCTTCCCGGCGTCTTCTTTTTTCTTTGGAACCCATACGCGGCCATCGTTACGCAACGATTCCGACATGAGGGTCAGTTTTGACTGCTGGTCGCCATGGACCGGGATACAAGTTGGGTGGATTTGCACAAAACAAGGGTTTCCAAAGTAAGCCCCTTTTTTGTAGCATTGCCAGGCTGCCGAACCGTTACAGCCCATGGCGTTGGTCGACAGGAAGAAAACGTTTCCGTAACCACCGGTAGCAACCACCACGGCATGTGCGCCATGGCTTTTAACTTCGCCGGTAACCATGTTGCGGGTTACAATCCCCCGGGCCTTACCGTCTTTTACTACCACGTCAAGCATTTCGTGGCGTGTATACATTTCAACCGAACCTTTGGCAATTTGACGGTTTAAGGCACTGTATGCGCCTAATAACAATTGCTGACCGGTTTGCCCGCGTGCATAAAATGTACGGCTTACCAACACCCCGCCAAACGAGCGGTTTGCAAGTGTGCCACCATATTCACGTGCAAAAGGTACACCTTGTGCCACACATTGGTCGATAATAAGGGGCGAAACTTCGGCCAAACGGTGAACGTTGGCTTCACGTGAACGATAGTCGCCACCTTTAATGGTATCGTAAAACAGGCGGTAGACCGAATCGTTATCGTTTTGATAGTTCTTTGCAGCATTGATGCCACCTTGTGCCGCAATCGAGTGTGCACGGCGAGGGCTGTCCTGGTAGCAAAAAGCCTTTACATTATATCCCAGTTCGCCAAGTGATGCGGCAGCCGATGCGCCGGCCAGGCCGGTACCTACTACAATAACATCTAATTTTCGTTTGTTCGCAGGGCTTACCACTTTAATGTTGGATTTATGCTTTGACCATTTTTCAGCCAAAGGCCCCTGCGGTATTTTATTTTCAATTTTACTCATAACTGTTGTTTAATCCGATTAAAATTTAATCATGAAATAGAGAGGAATAACACTGAACCCGATGGCAAAAACCCATCCGATAATGTTGGCCAGCACATAAAAACGTTTTCTCCAAATCTGGTTATTCAAACCAATGGTCTGAAATGCCGACCAAAAGCCGTGAGTAACATGAAGCCCCAACAAAATACCACCGGCAATGTAAATCAGGCAGTAAATGATACTCTCTTTAAACAGGGTTGAAACCAACAGATAGGTATTTTCCATTTCGGTAGGAATACCACCTTGCATAACTGTGATGTGCTCAAGCAGAGGGTCGCCTACTACTTTAATTTTCCACCAGAAATTAAAAAGGTGCAGCCCTAAAAATACTAAAACAAGGCCCCCAAGAATAAACATATTCCTAGATGCCCAGGTAGCATTAACCGACTGGCTGGTTTTGTTGTAACCTACTGGGCGTGCGCGCATGTTCTGGATGGTTATTGCCACCGACCATACAATGTGGACCAGGAACCCTAATGCCAAAACAGGTTCCATCACTTTAATTAACGGGTTTGTCGCCATAAAATTGGCCGCGATGTTGAATAAATCTCCGCTATCGTCAAATATCAAAAGCAAATTAATTGACATGTGAACGATAATAAAAGTAATCAGGAATAAGCCTGTAATACTCATGAAGAATTTACGGCCGATAGAAGCGCTCAAAAAACTTCCTTTGCTCATAAGTAAATAGTTTATTGTTATTTAAGCTTTAATATATAATACTTGAAATGAACACAAAAGTAGGTTTTATGGGCAATTAACACAATAAAATGAAGCGCAAAACCCCTTATTTATAATTAGTCTTAAAACATTTGAAGTAAATTTTCGAAAACAAGCATATTAAAACCTGATATTCTTATCGTAACGAGGTTTTTAGATATGTTAAATTCGTGTAATCTATCGCAAAATGGAAACTTCTGTCTTCAATTGCCTTCAACTGTTTCCTACTGTCTTCACACCTCAAAAAAAGCATCATAGATAAATAATACATGAATCATTCAACTAAAATATCATCGGGTAAAATGCAATTTGCCCTGACTTTTCTACATGAAACACTAAATTTTACCCTGACTTTTCTACATGCAGGTCGAAAAAGAAATTGATAAATGTTTATAACCTGTATATTTGCAGTAACAAAAAAACGCAACAAAGATGACACTTATAAAATCGATATCCG
The DNA here is from genome assembly GCA_041694375.1 of Bacteroidales bacterium. Classification (GTDB taxonomy): domain Bacteria; phylum Bacteroidota; class Bacteroidia; order Bacteroidales; family Prolixibacteraceae; genus Roseimarinus. Next base: position 29,877 of record JASMTI010000027.1, read on the forward strand.
GAATACGCGGGACCATTGGCGGAAAACCCGGTGAAGGGCTTTCACCGTTAGACGTGGTAAAATTTAGTTCGGCTTATGCTACTTTTATTCAACAAAAAGCCGGCAAGCAAAACGCAAAAATTGTAGTTGGCCGCGATGCCCGTATCTCGGGCGAAATGGTTGGCGCACTGGTTGTTTCATCGTTAACGGCCATGGGATGCAACGTGGTGAACATTGGCCTGGCATCAACCCCAACCACCGAAATTGCCGTGCCTGCCGAACAAGCCGACGGGGGCATCATCCTTACGGCCAGCCATAACCCAAAGCAGTGGAATGCCCTAAAATTACTCAACGGGAAAGGTGAATTCCTAAATGGCAACGAAGGTGCTGAAATATTAAAAATTGCTGAAGAAGAAAGCTTCACCTATGCCAATGTTGATAAACTGGGGCAAGTAGTCCAAAAAGATTATACCCAGTTTCATATTTCCGAAGTACTAAAGCTAAACCTTGTTGACGTTGAAAAAATTAAAACTGCCAATTTTAAAGTGGCGGTTGATGCCGTGAACTCCGTTGGCGGCATTATTGTACCCCAAATGCTCCGTGCCCTTGGTGTTTCTAACATTGTAGAAATCAACTGTGAGCCAACCGGCCATTTTGCGCATACACCCGAACCCATTACCGAAAACCTGGTTGATGTATCGGCACGCGTAAAGTCCGAAAATGTTGATGTGTGTTTTGTGGTCGACCCTGATGTTGACCGACTGGTGATTTTGAATGAGGACGGCACAATGTTTAACGAAGAATACACGCTGGTGGCGGTTTCAGATTATGTGCTCTCAAAAACTCCCGGCAATACGATTTCGAACCTTTCGTCAACCCGGGCACTGCGCGATGTGACCGAAAAACATGGACAGACATACCAGGCAGCTGCGGTTGGTGAGGTGAACGTGGTTGAAAAAATGAAAGCCACCAATGCTGTAATCGGCGGCGAAGGTAACGGTGGTGTAATTTACCCGGCATCGCACTACGGACGCGACTCAATGGTGGGCATTGCCCTGTTCCTTACGTTGCTTGCCGAAAAGAAAATGAAGTGCTCTGAGTTGCGTGGCACCTACCCGGACTATTTCATGTCCAAAAACAAAATTGAGCTCACGCCCGAAATCGATGTTGACAACATTCTTTTAAAAATGAAAGAAAAATACAAGCACGAACAGGTGAATGATATCGACGGGGTGAAAATTGATTTTGCCGATAAATGGGTACACCTCAGAAAATCAAATACAGAACCTATTATCCGAATTTATTCAGAAGCTAAAAGCGAAGAAGGGGCAAAAAATATAGCACAACAGATTATTGGTGAAATTAAATCCATCATATAGCATTCGTTAAAGAATCGAAAATGGGATTACTTATTTTATATTTATTGCTTGCCATCGGGGTATCGTTTCTGTGTTCAATCATGGAAGCGGTATTGCTTTCTACCACCACTTCGTATATCGAAATTAAACAGTTGGAAGCAAAACCCGGTGCGGCACTTTTGTATAAATTAAAAACCAACATTGACCGCCCCATTTCGGCCATCCTGTCAATTAACACCATTGCACATACGGTTGGGGCTTCGGGAGTGGGTGCGCAGGCCGTGAAAATATTTGGGGAGTCATATTTTGGAATAATATCGGCTGTGTTGACCTTACTTATCCTTTTTATTTCTGAAATTATCCCCAAAACCATCGGTGCCAATTTCTGGCGAAGCCTGGCCATTCCATCGGCTTACATCATCAGGGTAATGACGTTTATAGCCTACCCGCTGGTCATCATTTCTGAATTTGTGACCCGCCTGCTGCCTTCGGGCAAACACCCCGAAAGTGTGAGCCGTGAAGAAATACAAGCCATATCGTCACTCGGGGCAAAAGAAGGGGTGCTTGAAAAAGACGAAGGCACCATCATGTTTAATGCCATGCGGCTGAATGTTATCCGTGCCAAAGAAATTATGACCCCGCGCACCGTGGTTGTGGCCTGCCCCAAGACACTTACGTTCGACGATTTTTTAAAAAACGAAAGCTATTTAGAACATACCCGCATACCCGTTTACGATAAAAAAATTGACGACACCGATGAATATGTGCTTAAAACCGATGTGCTTGAAAAACTGGCGCGTGGACAACAACACCAGTCGCTGGCTACCATTGCCCGCAAAATAAGGGTGATACCCGAAAACATGAACATCCGCGATTTGTTTGAAGAGATGATCACCGAAAACGAGCACATCTCGCTGGTGGTAAACGAATACGGGAGCATCGAAGGCATTGTTTCGCTCGAAGACATTATTGAAACGCTGATTGGCCGTGAAATCATTGACGAAAAAGACCACGACCTTGACAAGCAAAAAGCAGCCCGTGCCAAGTGGAACCGAAAGCTAAAAATTATTTACCCGAGATTTTGGCGGTCGTAAAATTATAGAATAATATGATGGAATATTCGGAGTGCTAAAACGTAATAAATGCTGTTTTTCAGCATGTTATACATACAAGCCCGAATAAAATACTTGTATACCTCTTTCTTTTTATACATTTGGTGGTTTAACCACAAATAACCTAAAATGAAGAAAATTACGTTACCCTTGTTACTTACCATGGTAGTATCCCTCACGTACGCGGGTGGGTTACTAACCAATGCAAACCAAAGCACCCAGTACGTACGCACACTTTCGCGTAACGCTTCAACCGGTATCGACGCAGCTTACTATAACCCGGCAGGGTTATCGAAACTCGATAATGGTTTGTACCTGTCCGTTCACAACCAGTCGATTTTTCAGACAAAAACCATTACCAACGATTTTTACCTGTTAAACCAAAACACCTTCGAAGGTGATGTTGCAGCGCCGCTTTTCCCTTCGGGTTTTGCCGTGTATAAAACGAACAAACTGGCTTTTTCATTAGCTTTTGGCCCAAATGCCGGTGGTGGCTCGGCAACGTTTGAAAACGGCCTGCCCTCGTTTGAAATTGGAATCGCTAAAAACATACCAGCCCTCAGTGGACTAAGTGCATTGGGCTATCCTGTTGAAGCCTACGATGCAGACATCCATTTTGAAGGTACTTCAGTCTTTTGGGGCTTACAATTAGGACTAACCTATGAAGTAAACAACATGCTTTCGGCATATGCAGGTGCACGTTTCGTGCCCGCCAAAAACACCTATAGTGGATATATCAATAACATCCAATATGGCCCTGAAGGTGATTTGCAAAATGGGCAACAATACATTGCAGGTGCTGCCGGAACAGCCAATATAAAAGCCACCGTGTTAGGACAAACAGCTACATCGCTCGATCCAATAGTTACGGGCGGTGGAGCCGAATTAACCATAAGCCAGGCACAAGATATGGGCTTGATTGATTTGGCCACAGCTGGTCAGTTGGAAGGTGGGTTACAACAACTTGGATTAACTGAAACACAAATTAGTGCCATGAACTTCACCCAAATCCAGGGCACTTTTTCAACCGCCTCAACCAAACTGGCCGGGCAAGCAACAGAATTGAATGCTGTTTCGGCCCAACTGGCCGATAAAACGGTAGATGTTGAGCAAACCGGGTTTGGTATCTCCCCGATTATTGGATTAAACATCACCCCAATAGAAAACCTGAACATTGGCATGAAATACGAGTTTAAAACCAAGCTTGAACTGACCAACAATACAAAGCAAGACGATACCGGTGAGTTCCCCGATGGAGAAGTTAACAACAACGATATTCCTGCCATTTTTGCCATTGGCGTTGACTATGGGATAACTGATAATTTTAACGCTTCGGTTTCATTTAACCAGTATTTCGACAAAGGTGCGAACTGGGATGGCCGCGAAAATTATATCGATCACGGAGTATGGGAAGCCGGACTTGGGCTGGAATATAAAATTTCAGATTTAATATTGGTAAGTGGTGGCTTTTTGCACGGTGAAACTGGCGTAATGCCCCGACTACCAAACGGATTTAAGTTATGGCAACAGTTCTAATACAATTGGCGCAGGATTTGAAATTAAAATCAACGATATGATTAACCTCAACCTTGCAGGGTTAAATACTTTTTATGTGAAAAACCAAAAAGAATATACACCTGAAGACTTCCCCGAAAATATTAAAGCTATAGAGACTTACACCAAAGACACAAAATCTTTCAGTATTGGTGTTGATATAAAATTTTAGGGCAAACATGAATTGATAGAAATGCTGCATTGGATATTAGTCCCGGTGCAGCATTTTTTTCTACAGACCGTCAATTGTCAGACACGTTTCACACAGATGAACACGGGTTGTAAGCCCGTTGTCCTCTTACCACATCAAGCAACTTCGAAGCCCTAAGAGGAACACACTTTTCTAAAGGGTGAAACCTTCAAATATCTTTTTAAAATATTAATTAGTAAGCCGGTTCATACTGTACAAAGTTATCGATAATATCGTATGAAATGTAACCACCAAACCCCCAGTTTCCACCATGCCCGTCTGAACCGTCGCATCCATTTTGAAAAGCTGCTCACTAAATGTAATGCCCCAAAGCTGATACAATTACAACATTTATCATATCTGATTTAATCTTGTACATCTGATTCAAGATTTTTAAAATAATCGCTGATATCCTCTTTACATTTTAAAATAACAGCACCTTCCTGATTTTAGAATATACAAAAAAATTGTTTTTCCCCTGACTGCAACAGCATTAATTCGGCCGCCCCTTACCATTGCCCATCTTGAAAAGGATTTCTTTTTCTTTTTTGGTAAGGCTGTCGTAGCCCGACTTGGCAATTTTATCAAGTATATGGTTAATGTTTTCTTTTTCGGCTTTCTTTTTCTTGTTGTATTCCCAGTCGCTCATTTTGCGCGAGTTGTTACGCCGGTATGTCACACGCATTTTCTTGCGGGGCTTAAACCATTCTTCGATGTTATACACAAAAGCGTTGAATTTTGATGATATGTCGTTGCCCTTTTTCAGTTGCAACATGTAAATATACCCCCACAATGCACCACCAAGGTGGGCAATGTTGCCACCGGCATTGGAACCGGTAACACCCAGCACGTATATCAGTACCGAAACCAGGGCAATCCAGATAATTTTAATGGGGCCCAAAAACTCGCTAATCAGCAACAAGCGCACTTGCAGGTTGGGCGCGTAAATAGCCGTGGCCACCACAATGGCGATAACAGAAGCCGAAGCCCCCAGCAATATGCCCGACTGCGCTACCGATTCAAATGCCGGAAAAATATTGTAAGCTGCAATGTACAGCACACCGCCTGCCAGTCCGCCAAGCACATAAGTCCCAAGTAGTTTCTTTTCGTCGAAATAACTTAAAAACATACGGCCAAACCAATACAGCCACAAGAGGTTAAACAGGATATGGAGAAAATCGTAATGCAGGAACATGTAGGTAATGAGTGTCCACGGCCTTGTCATCAAGGTGCCAACATCCGACGGTAAAGCCAGCCAGGGCAATAAATCGGCCTGCACACCAAACAATTGTAAAAAAACCATTACAATGCGCAAAACAAGAAAAACGGCCAGGTTAACATATATCAATCGTGTAATTATCGAACCATTTTTAAAAGTTTGCTTTATCTCTCCCCAAATATCCATCGTCAATAAAAGTTTCGTGTGTTTTTATTCCAGTATTTTATTAAAATAAACCCGAACAACATACCCCCTAAGTGTGCAAAGTGGGCAATGTTGCTTCCGGCCATCGAAAGCCCCAACATCAGTTCTAGCACGCCATAACCAATTACTACATATTTAGCTTTAATGGGGATGGGCGGGAACAACAACATAAGCTGTGTATTTGGGAATAACATCCCAAATCCCAACAGCACGCCAAATACCGCACCCGATGCCCCTACTGTAGGAATATTCATGCGCACTTGCAGCAATTTATCGACAAAGGCCATAGCTTCACGCTCGTACGAAGCCGACGACGGGGCATCGAACCATTGGGCTGCAAACTCCATAATGGCGGGGCGGTTAAAACCAAAGTTTTCGATGGTACGTTGATAGTTGTTCACAAACTCGGAAAAAACCTCGGGTGCCGGGGTGTTTTTAAAAGCCTTAACAGCCTCGGCCATCGGTGCAATCTCAAGATAATTTACAAACATGTGCAATGCTGCTGCACCCAGTCCGGTTACAAAGTAGTAAAACAGGAAACGCCGTGGCCCCCATACGCTTTCAAGTATCCGCCCGAACATAAACAAGGCAAACATATTGAAAAACAAGTGCCACAAACCACCGTGCATAAACATGTGGGTAACAACCTGATATGGCCTGAAATATTCCGACCCCGGATAATACAAACCCAGTGTACGCGTAAGGTCGACACCACGAATCTGAAAAAGGAACGTGGCCACCAACATCAAGGCATTTATTATAATAAGGTTTTTTGTAACCGTTGGCATTTGCGAAAACGGTGAACGATATTGCTGCATATTTTAATTTTTAGTTCTCAAATGTAACAACATTCACGCCAATAGGTTTTGAATGTCATTTAAGGCATAAAACTGCCATCCTGTCAAGATGTTGTTATTTTAAACGTTTTTCAATGTCTTCAAGTTTCAATATTTCAATTACAGGCTTGCCCGTGGGCGAATAGTTGGGTGTTTGGCACGCGAAAAGGCTATCTATTAAACTGCCGGCTTCTTCCTGTGTAAGCTGTTGCCCGTAATCAATTGATGAAGCAATGGCAAGCGATGTGGCCAGCTTTTCTTTGGTTTCGTCTTTAATATTCCCGACCGTCTCTTTGTATTGCGCAAAGGCCGTTTCGATAATATTTTGAGCATTTGAATCGTCGATAAACCCGGGTATGCCGTTAATAATAAAAGTTTCGGGGCCAAACTCGCGGATATCAAAACCAATGGCATTCAAATCGGGCATCATGGTTTCAAACAAAGCGGAATCGGCATGGTTCATTTCAATGGTTTGCGGGAAGAGCAACTGCTGGGAATACCCCTCTTCGTTGGTAAGGGTTACCATAAACTGCTCGAACAAAATACGCTGGTGTGCCCTGCGCTGGTCAATAACCATCAGTCCCGATTTTACCGGCGTAAGTATGTATTTATTTTTGAGCAACAACAAGTTGCGCCCCTGTTCTACCGGGGCATTATCATCGTGTTTGATAAAGCTCGATTGTTCATTTTCGGGCTCAGGTTTAATTGCAAAATCCTGCGATGGCCCGCCATATAGCTTTTCCCAGTTTTCAGCATTGGTTTTATCAGGGTTGCTTGAAAAACCACGTGAAGGCACCGAAATACTTTTTCCTTCTTCAAAAGGGTTGTATGAGGGGTCTATTTTTACCTGTGGCATTGAAATGCCCTCGGTTGATTTGGGCGAAACCGGGATGTCGAAACTTCCTTCCTGGTCGAAATCAATGCTCGGGATAACATTAAACTTACCCAAACCTTCGCGAACGGCTGCCTGCAACAATTGCCAGAGGGCACTTTCATTTTCAAATTTTATCTCGGTTTTGGTAGGGTGAATGTTGATGTCGATGGTTGACGAATCAACTTCGAAAGCAATAAAGTAAACAGGAATCAGGTCTTTGGGCAATATTTTTTCGTAGCCCTGCGTAATGGCCCTATGCAGAAACGGGTGTTTCATGTAGCGCCCGTTTACAAAAAAGAACTGCTCAGAAAATGACTTACGGGCAATTTTGGGTTCACCAATAAAGCCCGATATTTTTGCGATAGATGTTTCTACCTCAATCGGCACCAGGCTGTTTCCAATATTCTTCCCGAACAGGTGCACGATACGCTTTTTGAAATTATCAGAAGGCAAATCGTAAATCGGGCTGTCGTTGTGGTACAACGAAAACGAAATAGAAGGGTTTGCCAGTGCTACCCGCTGCACTTCGTTCATGATGTGCCTTAGCTCGGTGGTGTTGGTTTTAAGAAATTTCCGGCGGGCTGGGACATTAAAAAACAGGTTTTTCACCATAAACGTAGTGCCGGTATGGGCAGCCGTGGCTTCCTGTGCCACAAGGTCCGAACCCGAAATATGGATAAAAGTGCCCACCTCGTCGTTTTCGCTTTTTGTTTTCACCTCAACATCAGCTACCGAAGCAATGGATGCCAGTGCCTCGCCCCTGAACCCCATGGTTTTTATTGAAAACAAATCGGCGGCATCATGTATTTTCGATGTGGCATGACGCTCAAAAGCCATGCGTGCATCGGTGGGCGACATGCCCTTGCCGTTATCGGTAACCTGAATTAAGGTACGCCCGGCATCTTTTATGTAAACCTGAATTTTAGCCGCCCCTGCATCAATCGCGTTTTCAACCAGCTCTTTCACAACCGAAGCCGGACGCTGAATAACTTCACCTGCTGCTATCTGGTTGGCAACCGAGTCGGTCAGTAAATGAATAATATCTGACACACTGCCTCCTTTATCTCATCATTAAATACAATAAAAGCCCCATAATTACGAGCAAAAGCAACAAGCGAATCCTTGATTTGCGGCGCTGCGCGTTAACCGACCATTTCCCGGTCGATAAGCCCCGTTTAAACTCACCCTTCGGAATATAAGGTTTGTATTCACCATCGTCCTTCACTCCTGCCTCTGCCCTGCTCCGCCTGTTACGTGCTTCACGTTCTTCCTTCTCGGGATCCCAGTAACGGGGATTCACATTGAAACGCTTTGCCTTTGGTGTATGAAAAATTCCCATTGTTTTTCTGTTTTAAAAAGACAAAGATAATCGTTTTTTAAGGCGAAAAAAAGGGTTCACTTTATAGTTGGGGTGGACACATAATAAACCTATCCATTCGTTATAATTTTCAAAAGTAGTTCATAGCTTTCCCAATTGCTTCAAAGGAATTCCTGTAAAAAAGAAGTTGTTTTGCCTATGAAAATAAAAAAAAAGCCCCGCCAAAGGCGGAGCTTTTAAGTTGTCCCATCAGGGCTCGAACCTGAACTCTTCTGGACCAAAACCAGACGTGTTGCCAATTACACCATGGGACACCGTTTGTACGTCTTTCAAAGACGGGTGCAAATTTATAAAAATTTTTATTCCACCAACAATATTTGCAAAATTTATTTGAATGATTATTTCAGGTCTATTGGGACAATCAATAAACGATTAGTTGTCAACGATTTTTATTTAGAAGCAATCAAATTAAGCGGGCTATATTTTTTTCTGTTTGTAGTTTTGGAAAAAAGATTTACATTTGCCGCACATTCTGAGAAACACTGGTGCCATAGCTCAGTTGGTAGAGCAACGGACTGAAAATCCGTGTGTCCCTGGTTCAATTCCAGGTGGCACCACATTCAATAAAGGGAACAAATTAAATATTTGATTCCCTTTTTAATTTAAGTCAAAAAAATACCCGAATCCATATCACATGAACCCGGGTAGCTTAACATTTTTCTCCTTGTTCCAACACACAACCATGTCTTAACTTCAGAATAAAAGTTGTGTTTATCGTAAGAAAATACAAGTTCAATTTATAAAATGTATTTAACAAAGTCCAGTATTCTGTATAAAAACATTGATTATAATGCTAAAAAACGTTTATACAAGAATACCCAGAAGCTGCACAACAATAATCAGGAGCACCATTGCCAGTGGATAAACCGTAGCGTATGCAACCGAAGGGGCATTGGTTCCTGTCATGCTGTCAACAGCTGCAAGTCCAGGCGTGCTGGTCATGCTCCCGGTTAATGCACCTAACAATGAAAGTATGTTCATTTTAAAGAAAATATTAGCAATTATACTGGCAAGCACCATTGGAACAATAGTTATTATGGCTCCGGCAATAAACATATTGATTCCATTCTGTGCAAAAGTATCAACAATTTCTGCACCGGCCGAAGTTCCAACAGCAGCCATAAAAAATAACAACCCAAACTGACGGATCAATTGGTTGGCGGCACCGGTCATTGTCCACAAGATAGGGCCGGTTTTACCTATGCGCCCAAGCAACAATCCGGAGATTAACACGCCACCTGTTAACCCTGGGCTAAAACTAAAATTACCAACTGATATGCTAATTTTTCCGATCAACACCCCAATGATAATACCTATGGCTATGGGCATAAAATCGGTATCAGACAAACGGCGGTCATCGTTGCCAAATATATTCACAACCTGCTTCATGTTTTCCTTATCGCAGGCAATCATAAGCTTATCGCCAAACTGTATGCGCGAAGATGGTGAAGGGGCGATGTTAATGCCCGATCGGGTTATACGGGTAATGGTAGCACCATAATTCTCGAGCAGGTTAAGCTGGCCAATTGTTTTATTGACATATTCTTTGTTTGTCACCAACACGCGCCGTACATCAAATTGTTTTGACAGCGGGATTTCTTGATCAGTAGTATCGCCAATTAAAAGTTTAATTCGTCCAAGTGCATCATTATCCCCTACAGCCTTAATAATATCACCTTTTTGTAAAACAGTTTTTGGTGTCGGGGTTACCGCTACATTATTATGCATTACCCTTGAAACAACAGCTTTGGTCATAAACCTTATCCGGAGTTCGCCTATGCTTTTACCAACCACTTTATCGTTTTGAACCAAAAAATGTGCAGTATTCACCTCTGGATAATCCGATTTCATGTCTGACATGTAGTCGTCTTCAGCTTGTTTAATATTTCTACGCATTATTTTTGGCAATAAACTCACAAATAAAATTACACCAATTACGCCAAAGGGATAAGCCACACCATAACCAATTGAGGCCAGTGGAGACCCGGTAGTATCAATAGCCGCAGCCAGACCTGGCGTACTTGTTAATGCACCGGTTAACAATCCTATACCAATATTCATATCAATATCGAAAAACCATGTTACCCCAACTGTGGTAAGCCCGGCAGCTATTATTAATGTTGAAGAAAGAATGGCCAGATTTTTACCATGCTTTTTAAATGCGCTAAAAAAACCGGGCCCCGCCTGAATGCCGATGGTAAAAATAAACAGCACCAATCCTATTTGCTGAAAATCCTTTGGGATAACAACACCAAAATGACCAAATAAAAGGGCAATGAAAATAACGGCCGAAACATCAAGTGATATTCCCTTGATTTTAATACGCCCAAGCAAAAATCCAAGTGCAACGATCAGGAAAAACGCGAAATAAATATTGGTTAAAAGCTCCATATCGAATCTTATTAATTAAACGACAAAACTATGTTATAAAACACCTCTTTGTTCGCTATCGTCCTTTTTTTTAAAAAGTATTTACATTTACATAATACCACAAACCAGTATTAATGATTACGAAGATAGTTGATCGGGCACTCAAAATCAATTCTCGAAATTGAACATTACGCATTTCTGGTATTTATTGTATCTTTCGTTCAAATTATAAATACCAAATTATGGCAAATAAAAGAGAACTCAAGAAAGACATCCGCTTTTTAACCGAACAAGTTATTATGGATGCATTAGAAGTGTCAGCATCGTTTGATAAGGATGAAGACAAAAAGAAAGTACTCGATATTATTATTGAACTGACCGAGCACCACAACAATTTATTGTCGAGGGCAAACCATCCTGATGGAAAAAATGACCCAAAACTTGTAAAAAAACACTACAACAAAATCATCAGCGATTTGCTTGACTCATGCAATATCGCATACCAAAAACTGGGGGAGCTCGCCACTTAACATATTAACTCATAATTACTAAACTCAATTTTATGCATTACTTAAACAAAATTATTTTTTTAACCATTGTCCCCCTCATCTTTTTATTCTCATGCACTGAAAAATCACAAAAAGAATTAAACGTATCGCACCAGCAAAGCAAAAACGCATTTTCATTGGTTGTCAACAATATTGCATCACCAATAATAGTTGACCAAAATGAAGAAGAGGTTATAACCATTGCTTCAAGACTTATATCAGAGGATATCTCGAAGATCTCAGGTGCCAAGCCTAATGTTGCCCATAAATTACCAACGGCCGGTCAACATCTTATTATTGCCGGCACAATTGGGCACTCGGTATTTATTGACCAATTAATAGAGAAAGGGAAGATTGATGTTTCACCCATCCAAAATCAGTGGGAAGCACATTTGCTACAGGTTGTTGACAACCCTTTTGAAGGCATTGGCAAAGCACTGGTAATTACTGGGAACGATAGGCGGGGGACAGCCTACGGCTTAATAGAATTGTCGCGTATGGCTGGCGTTTCACCCTGGGTTTGGTGGGCTGATGTTGCTCCTGCCAAACATGAGGAGCTATTCATTACCGGAAGAAAAAAGATTGTTCAATCCCCATCGGTTCAATATCGTGGCATTTTCCTGAACGATGAAGATTGGGCGCTGCAACCCTGGGCAGCCAAAAATATCGATACCGATGTACAGGATATTGGCCCCAAAACGTATGCAAAAATATTTGAGCTGATGCTCCGGCTGAAAGCTAATACCATATGGCCGGCCATGCACCCCAGCACAAAGGCATTTTACTATTATCCCGAAAACAAAGTAGTGGCCGATAAATATGCCATTGTTGTGGGTGCCAGCCATTGCGAACCGCTTAACCGGAACAACGTGTTCGAGTGGAAAGTGAACTTTGAAAATGAATATGGCGAAGCACCGGGCGACTGGCGCTACGATACCAACAAAGAACAGATCCACCGGTATTGGGACGACCGCATAGCAGAGTCGCAACAATATGAAAACTTTTATACCATTGGCATGCGTGGTATCCACGATAGTGGAATGCCCGGGCCACGTGAACAGGGCAAAAAAATTGACCTGCTGGAAACGGTTATCGACGACCAGCGCGAGATAATTAATACACATTCCAATAATAAAAAAGAGGTTCCACAGCTATTTTGCCCGTACAAAGAGGTGCTCACCCTCTACCAAAGTGGACTTGAATTGCCCGATGACATCACACTGGTTTGGGATGACGATAACCATGGTTATATCCGCAACCTTTCTACCCCCGATGAGCAGAAACGGAGTGGTGGAAGTGGTGTTTATTACCACATTTCGTACTGGGGCAAACCGCACGATTACCTTTGGCTTGCTTCAACCTCGCCATCACTTATGGCTTATCAAATGCATAAAGCCTACCAGTTTAATGCCCGAAAATTTTGGATGCTGAACGTGGGCGACATCAAACCGGCCGAGATGGAAACCGAATTCTTCATGGACATGGCTTGGGATATTGACAAATGGACACCCAAAAATGCGCATGCTTATGCTGAATATTGGGCATCACAGACTTTTGGTAAACAATACGCAAAACAAATTGCAGAAATCAAGAACGACTACTACCGACTGGCCCAAAACGGCAAACCCGAGCACATGCGCATGCTGCATTTTAGGGATGGGGTAAAAAAAGAACGCCTAGCCGACTATAATGAATTAATGCAAAAAGTGGCTTCGCTTGAAAGTGAAATTCCTGAAAATCTCTACGATGCATTCTTTCAACTCATCAAATACCCTGTTTATGGTGCTGCACTGATGAACCAAAAAGTATTGCATGCCGAAACGAGCCTCGACATGGCAGAAGTAGGAAAAGCCGGAGCCCTTGACATGGCACAAAAAGCGAAGGAAGCATTTGAGCAGATAAAAGAGTTGACCCGACTTTATAATGAGGAAATTGCCAAAGGAAAATGGGACGGAATGATGAGCTATAATCCTCGTGGGCTGCCTGTTTACGGGATGCCCCCGATAGCAACACCCGAAATGGTAAGCGGTTCGCAACATGTTGAGCGCATTGATGTTTCAAAGCACAAATACCTGGGCGATGTTGAAAGTGCTTCGAACAAAGCGACCGGGAAAAATCAGACAACGATTGCCGCTGGGTCCTTCACCGATAATAAAAGTATTGATGGAGAAGAAATACTCATATTTGAAGGCCTTGGGCTTGGCGGACAAACCATTTCGCGCTATCCCTTTACCGGTAAAACATTTTCCGATGATGAAATAAAGTCTGCCCCTTATGTGGAATACACGGTAAAGTCAGCCCCCGGTTCGTATAATATTTCGGTGAAATGCCTGCCCGAACATCGCATCCATAAAGGGCGAAATGTCCGTTATGCCATATCGGTAAATGGTTTCGAACCTGAAATTGTAGATGTCGACATGGCACGAAGCCTACGTTACTGGATACCATCCGTGTTACGTGGCTATTCCGAAGGAGTGACATCACATGAATTAAAAGAAAACAACATCATAAGGATATACCTACTGGACACGAATACAGCTGTGAGCCGTGTGGATGTTGAATTGGTGAGTATATAATTTTTTGGGGTGATTGTTTTATTTCAACCATAAAACACAGATAATTAATTTTTATCACCCACAAAGCCACAAAGATCACAAAGATTAGGTTTTGTGTTCTTTGTGTCTTAGTGGGTACAATTATTACAACTTAAATCTGAACGTAGGATATAAAACGAATATTCATATTCATTTATCTGAATGGTAGCCATATCTGATTTTTTAATCAAAGGTGAATGAATAATTATGAATGACAATTGGTTCTCACACTAAAGACGTCATGACAGCTCAGTTGTTATGTTCATTAACTATCTTAAAAAAGGATGATAATCCCCTTTTAACCCAACGGGTTTCATTTCCCTGATGTCATGCGTTATTTGAATGCTTTTGCGAGCATCATTTAATCCAAACCCTTTCCCTGCGAGAATATTTTGATAAGTTTTTGTGTGCAAATCGGTAAAGCCCCCACTAAACTCAATTTCTTGCCCTTCAACAGTTATTGAACGATATGTCCGCATACCCTTCTCAACAGCATTAGCCGGCAAATCATTATCATCGAGGCTTAAGAACCACCTTACCCGCGCTTTTTTCAATTGTAAGAAACCAGCAGCTTTGTTGCCCTCGTATAAATGACAAACATTTTTTTCAACATCGCCAAAAATCCAGGTTAACATATCAAAAAAATGAATGCCAATATTGGTAGCAATGCCACCTGATTTTGACATATCCCCCTTCCAGCTGATAAAATACCATTTACCACGTGAAGTAATATAAGTTAAATCGACATCATGTATTTTATCGGGATCTTCGTTTTCAATTTTATTTTTAAGTTCAATGATTGAGGGATGTAATCTTAACTGCAAAACGTTGTACACATTTTTACCGGTCTCTTTCTCTATTAATTCCAGAGCATCAACGTTCCATGGGTTAAGGACCAACGGTTTTTCGCAAATAGCATCGGCCTGGTTACGCAATGCCATTCGGATATGGGCATCGTGCATATAATTGGGTGAACAGATTGATAAGAAATCAATTTTTTCACCAGTTCTTCTTTTTTTATCTAAATGGCGGTCAAAACGTTCGGGTTCCACGAAAAAATCAGCATTAGGAAAAAAAGAATCGATACGCCCCATCACATCAAAATTATCGAGGCAGGCAGTTAAATTATTATTTGTTTCCTTTATTGCCCTCATATGCCTTTCGGCTATATAACCAGCCGCTCCAATTAGTCCAAAATTCTTCATTGTATGTTATTTATTATAAGAAGCATAAACAAATTATGCATTCTCTTATTTTATTTTCAATTGGTTATCTATCACTTCATATTGTTCACCCGTTTCAGGACAAGTTAAATCATCGCCTAAAACAACCCCCTGCCTGCTCACCCAGCCTTTTTGCACAGCAGGGATGCCAACCATCAGGGCATACGGTTTTACATCTTTGGTGACCACCGCACCGGCTCCGATAAAAGCATATTCGCCTATTGTAACACCACATACAATGGTAGCATTGGCACCAATGCTGGCTCCCTTTTTTACACGTGTTTCCAAATACTCGGTTTTCCGTTCAACAAAAGCACGGGGATTTACCACATTGGTAAACACACAACTGGGACCGCAAAACACATCATCTTCGATAATTACCGAATCGTACAAGCTTACGTTGTTTTGGACCTTTACGCCATTGCCAAGCACAGCCTTGCTGCCCATAAACACATTTTGCCCAAGCACACAGTTGTTTCCAATTTGTGCACCCGGCATCACGTGGCAAAAATGCCATATTTTTGTCCCGGCACCAATTTTTGCCCCGGAATCAACACAAGCCGTTTCGTGAATATATGCTTCCATAATTTATATTTTTTCACCGCAAGTTTTTCACCGCAAAGGCGCGGAGACGCAAAGGTTTTTAATGTTTTTTATGCTGTATTTTGATTATTTTCTTTGCGCCTTAGTGCCTTTGCGGTGAATATTTTTAAAAATTATTTACAAACCGGTTAAACCCGTTTTTCATTAATGACTCGTTGAAATTTATCAAAAATCCTAATTTCTTGTTTGCTAATTTCAAATATGAAATGATTTGTGCATCATGTACCGGCAATAATTCATCAACCGATTTTAATTCTAAAATTATTTCATCTTCAACTAAAATATCAATTCTAAATTCTTTATTTAACAATTCGCCTTTGTAAAAAAGCGGTAATTGTACCTGACTAACAGCTTTTATGTTTCGTAATGACAGTTCTTTAACTAAACAGGATTCATAAACAGATTCTAATAATCCGGGACCCATTTCTTTGTGAACTGAAATAGCAGCATCAAGTATTTCTTTCGATAAAGCGTTCATTTTTTGTTTGTCCATCGTTTTATAGTTTTTCACCGTAAGTTTATTTCACCGCAAAGACGCGGAGACGCAAAGATTTAAGTTACAAATCCAAATAGCATGCGCTTTTATTTTTGAAACATAGTGCTCTATCTGTTTATATTTTTATCCAAAACTTTTTCTTCGCGCCTTAGCGTCTTTGCAGTAAAAAATTTATATTGATTCAATAACCGCTTTTGCTACTTCCTCAACTTCTTCGTTGGTTATAAACCCATGCATGGGCAACGACAAAACACTCTCGGACAACAATTGGGCAACTTCAAATTTTTCGTTCATGGGCACCACATCGGCAAAAGCCTCTTGTGCTGGTAATATCAACGGGTAATGCACGGCCGTTGGTATGCCTTTGCCTCTCAATTTTGCCCGCACCTCATCACGATTTTCAACACCAATGGTATATTGCGCCCATACGCTAATATTGTCTTCAGTTACCTCGGGCAGCATAACATGGCCATCAAGCAGCTCCGAATATTTTAGTGCAGCCACTTGGCGGGTTACAATTTCCTCCTCAAAATGCTTTAGTTTCACCCGCACAATGGCAGCTTGCAGCGTATCCATTCGCCCGTTAATACCAATGCGTTTGTGCACATAACGCCTTTCCTGGCCGTGCGAGCGTATCATTTTAATTTTGGCTGCCAGTTTATCGTCACTTGTAAAAATAGCACCACCATCGCCATAGCAGCCGAGCGGCTTGGCAGGGAAAAAACTGGTTGTGGCCACATCGGTGAGCGAGCACGAGCGCTTTCCATCGTAAATGGCACCAAACGACTGGGCACCGTCTTCGAGCACCCAGATGCCATTTTTTTCGGCAATTTCGTTTATCTCCTTAAAATTGGCACACTGTCCAAACAGCGAAACCGCAATTATACCACGTGTGCGTGATGTTAGTTTTTCCTCAATTTTTGCGGGGTCGATGTTAAAATCAACAGGCGACACATCCACAAAAACAGGTTTTGCTTTTAAAAGGCTAATCATTGATGCCGAAGCAATAAAGCTAAAGGCCGGACAAAGAACCTCGTCGCCGGGTTGTACGTCGAGTGCCATAAGTGCCAGCAAAAGCGCATCGGTCCCCGAACTGCAAGCAATAGCATGTTTAGCACCCGAAAACGAGGACAGTTCATCTTCGAGCAACTCAACTTCTTTACCATTGATAAACGAAGCCGAATCGATCACGCCCTGCACCGCCCGGTCAATTTCGGGCTTGTAGGCTAAATATTGTTTTTTAAGGTCACAGAATTCCATAAAGAAAGAATTGAAGCACAAAAATAATGAAATTGGACAAAGAGTATTACTTTTGTCCGATAATCTGATAAAATGAAACGAGTACTCATTATCACATATTATTGGCCACCAAGTGGAGGAGCAGGGGTTCAACGCTGGTTGAAATTTGCTAAGTACCTGCCTGAATTTGGTTGGGAACCGGTGGTTCTAACAGTAGATCCTAACTATGCAAGTTATGCTCAGCATGATGAATCTCTCAAACAAGAAGTTGATAGAAACTTAAAAGTTTATCGGACAAAATCTCATGAGTTTTATAGCATTTACAAAAAAATAAGTGGATCCAGGGAAATACCTTATGGTGGATTTGCGAATGAAAAAAAACCATCGTTAAAAGGAAAGATATCCCGTTTCGTAAGGGGAAATTTCTTTATCCCAGACCCACGAAAGGGCTGGAATAAAGAAGCATATAAAAAAGCAAAAGAACTCATTGCCTTATTAAATATTGAAACAGTTATCACAACAAGCCCACCACATTCAACACAGCTCATTGGATTAAAACTCAAGAACAAGCTAAACATTAAATGGATTGCTGATTTTAGGGATCCATGGACCAACATATATTATTACAGCAACTTATACCATACCAATATTGCAAAAAACATAGACTCCAGACTTGAGAAAAAAGTGCTTAGCAAAGCCGACCAAATCATTACCGTAAGTAAAGATATTGCCCGATCTTTATCAAAAAAAATTCAAGGTACCAAACTTGATAAAGTAAAAGTTATCCCCAACGGTTACGACACAACTGACTTCAATGACATTCCCATAAAAAAAGAAGAAAAATTCACCATCACATACACAGGCACTATGTCTGAAGTATATGACCTATCTGGTTTTATTGAAGCTCTGTCAATGTTAAGTACCTCACAAAGAAAGAACATTCAACTTCGTTTTGTAGGCAAGCCATTTACACCTACAATCAAGTTAATCAAAGAAAAATTACCTGAAATTGAAATTGACCTCCCCGGATATGTTGAGCATTCTGAATCTATCCGTTATTTAATGCAATCGGATTTACAGCTTTTAGTTATACCAAATGTAAAAGACAACAAGGGCATTGTAACCGGTAAATTTTTTGAATACCTTGCTTCCCGAAAACCAATTCTAGCGATAGGCCCTAAAGGGGGTGATCTGGAAGCGTTAATGGAAGAAACAAAATGCGGTTTGCTTATTGATTATAACAACTGCAAAGCAATCAAACAATGGCTGGACGGGCAGATCAATAAAACAGAACAAGAAACAAAAGAATATAACCCGGTGAAATATTCAAGAAGGGAGTTGACAAAAAGATTAAGTGAAATAATGGAAACAATTGAATAACTATAATTTAAAGCATGAAGATTCTGTTGATTACACAACTTTACCCCCTTCACAATACTTCAAAAAATTCATTTGCTTTGCACTATTTTGCAAAAGAATGGAGTAAGCATAATGATGTTCAGGTTTTACGTCCCTATTTGCCTTATGAAAAAGAACAACTTCCAAACAAAAACAATATCGACATTGAAGGTATAAAGGTTACAATAATAAAACCTGTTTGGATCCCGATACTCAAATTTTTAGTTTTTAATGCTAAAAAAACTTATCAAAAACTAAATTACAAACCAGATATTATTGTATCGCATTTGTATAATTCATATTTGAATTTCTACAAAGTCGCGAAAAAGCATAATATCCCTTTTGTTGTCGGAATACATAATTCCGACTTAAAACTTTTGCGAAATAAATTACATAAAAAAAGGGCTTTAAAAGTTATAAAAAATGCAGACGGGGTTGTGTTCAGGTCAGAAGCACTCAGAAAACAATTTATTAATAATTTTGGAAATTTAGATTCACCTGTTTTTGTTGCCAATTCAGGGTTACCTTCAAATTATACTTCTTATGCTAAAAAACTATTGGACAATAAACATTTTATTCAAAACAGCAAGCACATAAAATTTATTTCAGCTTGTTCTTTAGTTAAACTGAAACATATTGATAAAGTTCTGAGGGCTTTGAGCAATATTCAAAAAGAAGGATATACCAACTGGAGTTATACTATAATTGGTGATGGACCGGAAGAAAATAAACTGAAAAAGTTGATGAAAGATTTACATATTGAAAGCAGCGTAAACTTTACCGGACGATTGCCACGGGAACAAGTATTTGAACAGTTAAAAGAACATCATATTTTTGTGATGCCAAGTTATCCTGAAACTTTTGGTTTGGCATATTTAGAAGCAATGGCTGCAGGGTGTATTGTAATAGGAACAAAAGGCTGGGGAATTGATGGGATTGTGAACGATGGGGTGAATGGATTTCTGTGTAAGCCTTATACATTTAAAGATTTACATAATAAAATAAAAAATTTATTCAATTTTTCTTTGTTAGAAAAGAACAATTTAATAGCTAAAAGTCTAAATACAGCTACGTCATACTCTTCTATACAAATGGCCGACAATTACCTAAATTTTTTAAAACAAACTTTTAACCAAAACATCAAAAAATAGAAACATGAGAGTTTTTATTCTATGCACCGGACGAACTGGATCAACAACAATAATCAAAGCATGCAAACACATTAAAAACTATACTGCTGCTCATGAGTCAAGGTCGTCAAAATTGGGAAAAGAACGTTTAAATTATCCCGAAAACCATATTGAGGCTGACAATAGGCTAAGTTGGTTTTTAGGATATTTAGATCAAATATATGGAGATAATGCTTTTTATGTGCATCTGTTAAGAGATAAAACAAAAACGATAGCCAGTCTTAATCGCAGATGGAATAACCCAACAAGCATAGTTAAAGCCTTTGCTAATGGAGTACTAAAAATTCCCCAACCATTTTTAAACAAAGAATCAAAAATTAAGGTTTGTAAAGATTATTATGATAATGTAAATAAAAATATTGAATTTTTTCTAAAGAGTAAAACAAAAAAACAAATTATACACTTAGAGTCTTTTGAAACAGATTTTATTGATTTCTGTAAAAATATTAATGCAGATATTGATATTGAAAAAGCTTTAAATGAATTAAATAACGAGCATAATAAATCAAAAAAATATGATTTCAATGATTTCTTGTATGGTATAAAAATCAACCTGATTAGAATAAAAAATCTTTTTAATTAATATAAATTTAGCAATAAATTTTTTAACTCATAACAATGAACAAAACTAAGTATTTCCGTTTTCGTAAAACAGAAAATTTTTTGAATAAACATTTGTTAAAAAATGAACAGATACTAGATCTAGGCACCCCTAACGAATTATCAGATTTCCTGAAAAAGAAAGGCTATAACATAACTAGCTGTTATGGTTTTGATTTTGATTTGGAGCCTGAAAAAGTAAATAAATACGATTACGATACTTTTGTTGCTTTTGAAGTGTTTGAGCATTTAGTATCTCCGTTTTCATTATTGCGGAACATAAAAGCCCAAAAACTGATTATTACAGTACCTTTGTGCTTATGGTTTGCCAAGGCTTACAGAAACCAGAATGACCCTTACGACCAACATTATCATGAGTTTGAGAGCTGGCAATTGGATATGCTTGTTGAAAAAGCAGGTTGGAATATTATTGCACGCGAAAAGTGGACACCACCCTTTGTTTTTAATGGTGTTCGATCAGTATTAAGAGCTTTTACCCCCCGATTTTATGCCGTGTATGCCGAACGGCAATAATTAACGGAGTTTATTTTTCATCCATGCTGTTATTTTTTGTATATCGGCCGAAATAGGTACAAACCAAAAGAAACCTAATGATAGTATTACAATGATACCGCTTCGCACAAGAATATCAGGTATCAATGACATTTTTGGGAAAAATGTTACTGCTAAATACGAAAGGGAATAGAATACAATAATCAACAAAAACCTCCAATTAAACGGCTGTAGTCTATATTTCCAAAACAAAAAAATATAACGCATTAGATTATTCAACATAAGCGATAAAGCTATTGCAATAGCCGCCCCCACTATCCCCCATAAAGGTATCAACAGGTACATTAAGGCAATTACCAGAACAATTAATCCAGATATAAAAATCAGGTTCACCCGGTAATACTTTGAAAAAACTAAAACATGAGCATTCGCCCCCGTAGCCATATCCACTAAATACCCCAGCCCTATAAAAAAGATGACCCATTTAGCCCCGGCATAATCATCGCCCAAAATAATTAGAATATTGTCGATATTCGCCCAAATACCCAGAAATAAAAAACCTCCGATAATTAATTGGTTGAGGCAGCTTTTATAATAGATATCTTTTATGGTTTTAAGGTCGTTCTTCTTCCAGGCATCGGCAATCAGTGTGCCCGATATTTTTAAAAGAGGGCGCGAAGGCAAAATAACCAACGATCCAAAATAAAATGCTATGGTGTAAACACCGGTGTTCGATAAATCAAGCATCTGGTTGATGATTATTTTGTCGAGCTTAAAAACAATCATCGACCCCAGTCCACCTATTAGTGAAAACATGGCAACACTTGCAATCTCACGGCGCATGGGTTTATTAGCAACATGTTTGTCTGGTATTTTAAAATTTATTGCTTTCTGCTTGATCAAAAAGAACAAAATTATTAAGGCTTTAACAGATACTGCAATAGCATAGCCAATAATTAATTGTTCGAGGTTAATTTGTTTAAAAACAAACAAAAGCGTAACACCCAAAATCAAAACACGTTGAAAAAATTCTTGTAAAAAAGTCCCAAATACGGCATTGTAAAGCACTTTGTTAAATACATCCAAAAATGTAAACAACATCATGGCCAGGGTCATGGGCACCAATAAATACATATATTGGGTAAATAGTGGGGAGTCGTCAATATTGGTTTTAATCAGCCAGGGCTTTAAGGCAAAGTAAGTACCCAAAAAAATGACAACGCCTGCAAGATGAAACAAAAGGGCAATGGTCAAAAAACCATTATGACCGTTTTCTTTATTTCTAAAATATGCAAACATGCGGTTGGTTACACCCGGCAGCCCTAACAATGACAATTGCCCCATCAATGTTGACAATGACACCAACAATCCAAACAAACCCACAACCTCGGGCGTAAGGTAATTTGGGAACAAATAGGCTGTTGTAACAAACCCAATTATCACCCCCAAATATGACCAAATAGTCCCTTTTATTGTTTGCCGTGCTATGATTCCCATATTTGTATTTAAAAACCGCTAAATTAAGATGTTTTATTTAAAATTATATTTTCAAAGAGAAATCCATTCGTTTTTTTATTTTTGAAGATTATTGAGCAAACTGAATATTTAACCGAAAACATCATGGTACAAAAAAAGAATTTTTTGAGCAATAAATCTAAATCCATCATAGCCATCCTGGCCATTTTTATTGTTACTTCATTTGTTTATTTCTCTCCATTGCTTGAAGGAAAACGCATATTAGGCAGCGATGTCGCTCAATACAAAGGCATGGCAGAGGAAATAAACGATTACCGTGAAGACACCGGCGAAGAAGCTTTATGGACCAACAGCATGTTTGGCGGCATGCCGGCTTACCTTATTTCCGTAAAATACCCGGGCAACATTCTGGCCAAAATCCAAAATGTATATTATAAAATTCCACGCCCGGCCAGTTACTTAATGCTGTATTTCGGACTTTTCTTTTTGCTGTTGCTTTTATTGAAAATAAACCCGTGGATTGCCTTTGCCGGGGCACTGGCTTATGGTTTTAACCTGGCCTTTTTTGTGTGGATAGACACCGGGCACATGGCTAAAGCCAATGCCATTACCTATATAGCCATGATCGTTGCCGGCATATTACTGGCCTATCGTCGAAAACCCCTTGCCGGCAGTGCCATTGCCGGGGTCGGACTTGCATTTATGCTAAAGGCCGGACACCCACAAATGACATACTATGCCGGCATTATGGTGGTCATTATTGGGATAACGTACCTTATCGATGCCATCAGAAATAAAGCAGTCCCTGCATTCTTGAAAACATCAGCACTACTTATTTTAGCCGCTGTGCTTGCTTTAGGTGCTAACTTTTCACGGCTCTACACGGTTTATGAATACGGAAAATATTCGATGCGGGGCGAATCGGAACTTACTCCCGATGATGAGCAAACGTCAGGACTTGACAAAAGCTATATTCTTGACTATAGCTACGACCTTGGTGAAGCATTAACCGCTTTTATACCCCGTTTTAAAGGTGGTGGCATGGCTGAACCACTTGGCGAAGACAGCAAATTTTACCAGGAAATAAAAAAAGTTGCCAATGCACGCCAAGCTAAGCAAATGGCTCAAAATGCACCTTTATACTGGGGGAGCCAACCCATTTCGGGTGCCCCGTTTTATTATGGCGCCGTACTGTGTTTCTTGTTTGTGCTCGGGCTGTTCCTCGTAAAGGGAAAAGAAAAATGGTGGATACTGGCTACAGTTGTTGTTGCCCTCCTTTTATCTCTCGGAAAATATCTTCCTTCTTTAGCCCACTTTATGGTAGATTATTTCCCTGCTTACAACAAATTCAGGGATGTGAAAAACATTATCGTTATACAGCAATTTGCCATGGCCTTGCTAGGGGTGCTTGCTGTGCGACAGGTTTATTTACGTAAAATAACTGACCAAAAATTCTTTAAAGGGCTAAAATGGTCGTTTGGGATTGCCGGCGGCATCGCTTTGCTGTTTGCAGTTATCCCTGGGCTTGCCGGCGATTTTGTTGGTGCATCGGATGCCCGTTATGCCCAAATGGGCTGGCCACAAAGCCTTATTGATGCCCTGCAGTCCGACCGCAAGGCCGTACTCCGTGCCGATGCTTTTAGAACTTTTATTTTCGCGGCGCTGGCAGCTGCCGGGTTATGGGCTTTCTGGAAAAAGAAACTTAAAGCCCAATATGCCCTTGTATTATGGGTGGTGCTGATTTTTGCCGATATGTGGCCTATGAACAAAAAATACCTGAACAACGATGATTTTGTTTCACAACGTAAGCTTGAGCAACCATTTACAGCATCGGCAGCCGATAAAGAAATACTGAAAGATAACAGTCTTGATTACCGTGTGCTCAATTTAACCGTTAGCCCGTTTAACGATGCCTCTACTTCATATTTCCATAAATCAATTGGAGGTTATCATGGTGCTAAACTTCAGCGTTATCAGGAACTAATTGAGCACCACATTAGTCCCGAAATTCAACGTATATCTCAACGCTTTCAAGCAGTTGAGTCACAAGCCGATATTGAACAGGTATTTGCAGGGCTTAATGTCATTAACATGCTCAACACTAAATACCTGATTGTAGACAAAAAATCGGCACCGGTCCAAAACCCACAGGCCATGGGCAATGCCTGGTTTGTGAAAAGCTTAGAAACCGTTGACAATGCCGATGAGGAAATTGAAAAGCTCGATGAAATCAACATCAAAAACACGGCCATCGTCGATAAACGCTTTTTCGATTTGCTGCCCAAAAAATTATATCCTTTCGATTCTTCGTCATCAATCAACCTGGTCTCGTATGCCCCCAATAAACTGGTTTACCGTTCAGAAACCAAAGTTGACCAAGTGGCTGTTTTTTCTGAAATATATTACCCTAAAGGATGGGTTGCCAAAATTGATGGAGAGGAACAACCACACTTCAGGGTAAACTATGTACTAAGGGCCATGCAAATTCCTGCCGGGAAGCATGAGATTGTGTTTGAATTTAAACCACGGTCATATTACCTTGGCAATAAAATTTCGTTTGCTTCTTCAATCATACTGCTACTTGCTGTTGCTGGTGTAGTATTTATTGAAATCAGGAAAAAAAGAAAGACACAAAACAATGAAGCGTAAAGGGCCCAAACCGGTAAAACGAAAGTTGTTAAACTCATATTTTGTTTCCACATTAAGCATTACCCTCCTGCTTTTTTTGGTTGGCTTACTCTCATACATGGTTTTTAATGCGAAATACATTAATGATTATGTACGCGAAAACATTGGATTTTCTTTGGTGCTGGATGAAAATGTGCGCGATGTCGACCTTTTAAAATTGCAAAAACTCCTGGCTGCCCGTCCCGAAGTAAAATCAGCCACTTACGTAGATGCTGAAACAGCGGCACAACAACTACAAGAGGAACTTGGCGAAGATTTTATCGGATTTTTGGGCTATAACCCGCTCCACGCTTCTATTGATATTAAGTTGTATGCACCTTATACCCATAACGACAGTCTGGTTAACCTTGAACAAAAATTTATGGAATACAGCAATGTTGAAGAGGTGTACTACCAACGCAACCTTGTGCACCTGATAAATGAAAATACTAATAAAATCGGGTTTATATTACTGGCGCTGGGCATTATCATGTTACTCATATTTATAACCCTGATAAATAACACCATACGATTGTCGATTTACTCGAAAAGATTTATCATTAACACCATGCAATTGGTCGGTGCAACCCGAAGCTTTATCCGAAAACCTTTTGTTTCAAAATCGGTAGTCCAGGGATTAATTGGCGCACTACTGGCTAATATTGCATTGCTGGGTGTTTTCTCATCATTCAATTCTGGTTTTAGTGAAATAGTTTCATACGGAACTACCGAAGTAACAATAGCAGTATTCGGGCTGGTTTTTATATTTGGTGCATTAATTTCGTGGCTTTCAACACGATTTGCTGTAAATAAATTTCTTCGTTTACGCTATGATGAATTATTTAATTAATTAATTTTACGCCACAAATCAATAATTATGGTAAAACAGACTACAAATACAAAAGAAGATACTTTCGCCCTTGGACGCGAAAATTACAAGTTAATTATTATTGGACTTGTTGCAATTGTTATTGGTTTTCTTTTAATGATTGGCGGCGCAAGTGGCGACCCCGAGGTTTTTAACCCCGAGGTTTTTAGTTTCAGGCGCATTACCCTGGCACCCTTAGTTTCACTTGCTGGATTTCTTTTTATTATTTATGCCATCATGAAAAAACCTAAATCGAGCAACGCGGAATAACCAATGAGTACTCTTGAAGCTATTATTCTTGGGCTGATCCAGGGCTTAACCGAATTTTTGCCGGTTAGCTCAAGTGGGCACCTTGAAATAGGACATATCCTTTTTGGTGTTGCCGAAGGCGACAACCTTATATTTGATATCCTTGTTCATGGTGCTACTGTTTTAAGCACACTTGTTGTTTTCCGAAAAGAAATCTTTGAGCTTTTCGCAGGTCTTTTCAAATTCAAATGGAATGAGCAAACCATTTATATTTCAAAACTTATCATTTCTGCAGTCCCGGTAGCCATTGCCGGTGTGTTTTTTGAAGAACAGGTTGAGGCCCTTTTCTCGGGCAACCTTATTTTTATAGGTAGTATGTTACTGGTAACGGCCGGATTGCTTTCTTTCGCTTATTTCTCGAAAGCACGTACCCGTAAAATATCGTTTATCGATGCATTGGTAATTGGTGTAGCTCAAGTGCTGGCCATCATACCTGGCATATCACGGAGCGGGGCTACCATTGCTACCGGAATGATCATCGGGAACAACAAAGCAAACCTGGCGAAATTTTCATTTCTGATGGTTATTATACCCATACTCGGTGCCAATTTCCTGAAAATTGTTTCCGGCGATATATCAGCAAATACAACTATTGGCACACTACCACTTATTGCTGGTTTTTTGGCTGCATTTGTTTCCGGCTTGCTGGCCTGTCGCTGGTTGGTAAGCATTGTGCGAAAAGGTAAAATTATTTATTTCGCCGTTTATTGTGTAATTATCGGCGCAATTGCTATCTTTGCCGCCTGATTTTTCAACCTTGTGGCAAGGTACAAATTACTGGCAATAAGCACACCATGACAAAAAATTTATCGAACTTCGATTTTATTTCAGGCGAAATTTTACTTTTTGACAAGCCACTCGACTGGACTTCATTCGACGTTGTAAACCGTATTCGATACAAAATTTGCCGCAAGCTCGATATCAAAAAACTTAAAGTAGGCCACGCTGGCACACTCGACCCTAAAGCAACCGGACTGGTAGTTTTGTGTACCGGTAAATTCACAAAAAAAATTGAAGAAATTCAAGCTGAAGAAAAAGAATACATTGCCACAATAAAATTGGGGGCAACAACCCCATCGTCTGACTTAGAAACTGAAGAAGACCAAACATTCGACACCAGCCATCTAACACTGGATTTAATAAAAGAAACGCTCAATAAATTCATAGGTGAAATACAACAAGTTCCGCCTGTTTTTTCAGCCATAAAAGTAAATGGGAAACGGGCCTTTCATTACGCCCGAAACGGCGAAGACCTTAAAATGAAAGCCCGGGCCGTTCAAATCAATAATATTGAAATCATACATTTTGAAAACCCGGAACTTAAAATCAAAATCAATTGTGGAAAAGGAACATACGTCCGTTCGTTAGCCCGCGATATTGGCGAAAGCCTTAACAATGGTGCATACCTCACCCAATTACGCCGTACAAAAATTGGTGAATACGATGTAAAAAAGGCATGGGGCATCACAGAATTTGAGAATTATTTAGAAAAAATGTAACCTTTTTCGTTTTTTTGCGTAAAAGGGCACTCATATAAAACAAAATAACACTAAAATACCTTTCTTATACAATAAGGTTTAGTGTTTATAATTTTTACAATTCAATAACGAGTAATATATGAAGCTATCGAAGTTTAAATTTGACTTACCTGAAGAATTAATTGCATTACATCCGGCTTATCACCGAGACGAAAGCCGGCTTATGGTTGTTAATCGTAAAACCCGCGAAATCGAGCATCGCCAGTTTAAAGATTTAATAGAATATTTTGACGATGGCGACGTTTTTATTTTTAACGACACGAAGGTTTTTCCTGCACGCCTCTATGGTAATAAAGAAAAAACAGGTGCTAAAATTGAAGTCTTTCTGCTCAGGGAACTTAACCGCGAGCAACGCCTTTGGGACGTACTGGTTGACCCGGCACGAAAAATACGTATAGGCAATAAACTTTACTTCGGCGAAGATGATTCATTGGTAGCCGAAGTTATCGATAATACAACATCCCGTGGACGTACACTGCGTTTCCTGTTTGATGGCCCTTATGAAGAATTCAAAAAAACATTATACGGACTGGGGGAAACACCACTGCCAAAGTTTATCAACCGCCCGGTTGAAGAAAATGACCGCGAACGCTATCAAACCATTTTTGCAAAACACGAAGGTGCCGTGGCCGCACCAACTGCCGGACTGCACTTTAGTCGCGAACTGCTAAAGCGGCTCGAAATTCTTGGTACCGAGTTTGCTTATGTAACCCTGCATGTTGGCCTTGGAAATTTTCGTAGTGTTGATGTTGAAGACCTCACTAAACACAAAATGGACTCTGAGCAAATTTGGATTAGCGATGAAACCACTAAACTTGTTAATAGCGCCAAAGAAAAACAAAAAAATATTTGTGCTGTTGGGACAACCGTAATGCGTACCATTGAAAGCTCGGTTACCACAATGGGGGAGTTAAAACCTTTTGAAGGGTGGACCAATAAATTTATCTTTCCGCCTTACGAGTTCAGTGTTGCCAACCGTATGATTTCAAATTTCCAACTGCCGCTTTCTACCTTGTTAATGATGGTAGCCAGCTTTGGGGGGTACGACTTAATAATGGAAGCATATCAGGTAGCCATCAAGGAGAAATACCGCTTCGGGACTTATGGCGATGCTATGTTAATCATATAAAATTAAACAAACCGCAGAGGTGCAAAGACGCAAAGAAAGAATATTCAATCTTAGCGTCTTTGTGCCTCCGCGGTTGTATCTTTTTCCTGTTTTCAGCACTTTTTCGGGACACCCACCTAACACATTGTAAATCAGGTTTTATATTTTATATTTGGGTGTCCCAAATTTATTGTTATGTTTGTCCGAAAAAAACACAACAGCTCTGGAATCCTTTCTATACAGGCAATACAGAAGGTCAGGGGTAAGTGTAAAGTTATAAAAACGGTAGGTTGCGCCACAACGCAGCGAAATTCTTAAAACACGCCCCAAATAAGCCTCAAATAAATTTTCAGTGACATATGTCTTTCAAACTCTTGTCTTCAAGCCAGACAGGCTCTCACTTTTTCATTCGATAAAAAGTGAGCAAAAATCTTGTGAAAATTAAAGCTCCCTCCCTAAAAAATAAATTTAGCATATACCATTTTATCTTTCTTGATAATTGAAATTGGTCTTTCACTTTTCTGGTAACGCCCCCGCTGCCGCCACCATTTTCACTGCCCCCCCACTTCGTGTGCGGGTGCAGCTGCCCAAAACAACATTTCCTTAAACATCGGGGTTTATTTAAAGCAATCCGCCCACTTTCGCGTGAGCGAAAATGCGGGATGACCGTCAAAAATGCCGGCAGGCGTGGGGGTGAATTTGAAGATTGACG
>JASMTI010000028.1:0-11169 GCA_041694375.1 Bacteroidales bacterium
ATTATCGATGCTAAGCTTTTCAATATGGGTATTTTCAACAGTTCCACCACATCCGAAATAGTTGAAAAGGAACATGTGGCCAAAGTTGTTTACACCAGCCGTGTACACCAACCTTACTCAATAAAATCAATGGATTACGATATTTCAGACGACAGTATCAGTCATATCGTTCAGGAAGAAAAAGACCAATCGTTAATAAAAATAGGTGCCAATTATGATCTCGATCGCCTGAAAAACGAACGAGTCCGCATCAATACATTACTGAAAAACAATGGCTATTTCTTTTTCAACCCCGATTATTTAATTTTTAAAGCCGATACTTCTGAAAATGAACGTACCGTGTCGTTAAGGCTCATGTTAAGGGACAGTATCCCCCCGAAAGCATTAACCGTTTATAGGATTAATAAGGTAACAATTAACCAAAACTACTCATTAAATGAGCGGGCCGGGCAAGGTTTTCAAGACTCTGTTATGGTTGACAATTTTGTATTCCGGGGGAATGAGTCCATGATGAAGGTGAAACCAAAAGTAATCAGCCGGTCGGTTTATTTGCGAAAAGGAGAAATTTTCTCGCGTTTAAAGTACACCACAACCCTTAACAGGCTAATGTCAATAGGTTTTTTTAAATTGGTGCAGGTAAATTTCTCGGAACCTTCAGGTCCGGAGCCCGGATTGTTGGATGCTACAATTTTACTGACCCCCATGCCGAAGTATTCTTTCAGGACAGAAATTGACCTGATTTCAAAATCGAATAACTATGCCGGGCCACGGCTGAACTTAAGCCTCATGAACAGGAATGCATTTGGTGGTGCCGAATTGCTGAACCTGAACATGGCCGGGACCTACGAAGCCCAGCTGGGAGGGGCCGTTGATAACATGTACACTTATTCCTATAATCCACAGGCCGAACTAACATTTCCCCACTTTCTTGTGCCTTTTCGTCTAAATAATACGAATAGCATTTACCTTCCCAAAACCCATTTTTTGCTCTCGTATAACTTTTTAAAGAAGGTGAATTATTTTGATATGCGTACGTTTGAATTTGTTTATGGTTACCGGTGGAGGGAGGATGTAAGAAAAGAACACGAATTGAACCCGGTCGATATCAGTTTTTCATCGATAAGAAATAAATCGGACGTATTTAATGAAATGCTGGAGACGAACCCGTTTTTGAAAAAAAGCTACGAGGAGCAATTCATTGCCGGTAGTAACTATTCATTTACCTACAACGAGCAGATGCTACAGGGAAAGAAAGTGCACACATTCTTTCAGGTAAAATCAGAAATAGCAGGAAATACACTAGCGTTGGCCAATTTAATTGGCGGCCAACAAATTTCGTCAGAAGATCCGGCAACTGTAGCAGGTTCGGTGTTTTCGCAATATGGAAGGTTAAGTGTTGAAAGCCGGGTCTTTTTCAACCATAAAAACAAAAACAAGATAGCACTCCGGTTTTTTGCCGGTGCCGGAATACCATTTGGCAACTCATCCATCCTGCCATATTCAAAACAGTTTTTTAGTGGCGGGCCTAGCAGTATCCGTGCTTTCCAAATCAACTCTGTAGGGCCCGGAAATTATTTTCAGGACACCAACGTACAGGGTTTTTTGCAAATGGGTGGCGATGTGAAACTCGAAATGAATGCCGAATACCGCTTCAATATTTTCAGCTATTTCAAAGGGGCTGTTTTTGTGGATGCCGGAAATGTTTGGATGCTCAATTCAAATCCCGCTTTAATAGGCACACCGTTCTCCTTTTCTGATTTTGCCAGCCAGCTGGCACTTGGGTCAGGGCTGGGGTTACGTATCGATGTTTCGTTTTTCGTTTTGAGGTTCGATTTGGCCATACCATTGCGCAAACCATGGATGGAAGACAACAAGCGCTGGGTTACCAATGAGATTGATTTCAGCAGTTCAGCCTGGCGAAAAGAAAACCTGGTGCTGAATATCGCGATAGGTTATCCGTTCTAGGATCAACATGTGAATTAAACCATATGATTAAAGATTTTGAAAACAGATATTTAAGGTTTGAAAAAATTGATAAAGCCAACAGCTAATTTACATTACAGCCTGCAAATAAAACATTAACCATAACCCAAAAATGAAAACAAAATAATAAATTTGAAAAATGTTATTTATTATCTCAAATAAAAACTATTATTAAAAGGCACTAGCTTTAAAATAGATAAAAAACAGATTGGCACCTAAAGCCTAAAACATCACACGCATAAGTACACACCCTACACCCGACTTTATGCCGATGAACATAAAAATGAGTTGAAAGTGGCCATGAATAGGTATATATACAAGTTAACGTTTATTGAAAAAAGCGACTTTTATGCCATTATGAGATTAAAATTTAACTTTGTTACTATCAAACATTTTTTCAAATGGATAATATAAGAAATACTGATTCAGATAAATTTTACGATAGGATTGCAAAGTTATTGGTTGAAGCTAGAAGCTCAGTTGTTCAGACTATTAACAAGACAATGGTTCATACATATTTTGAAATAGGACGAATGATTGTTGAAGAAGAACAAAATGGAAATATTAGAGCTGAATATGGCAAACAAGTGCTTGTTGAACTTTCGAGAAAGCTCACTGATGAGTTTGGAAAAGGTTTCTCTAGGAGGAATTTAGAACAAATGAGGCAATTTTATCTGACTTACTCAAAAACGCAGACAGTGTCTGCCGAATTCAATTTGAGTTGGTCCCATTACTTGAAACTAATGCGAATCGATAACGAAAACGAAAGAAAGTTCTATGAAATTGAGGCATTAGAGAATAATTGGAGCTTACGAGAATTACAACGACAATATGATTCTTCACTTTATGAAAGATTAGCGTTGAGCCGAGATAGAAAAGGAATCAAAGATTTATCAGAAAAAGGACAAATTATACAAACTGCCAAGGATTCACTAAAAGACCCATATATCCTTGAATTTATTGGACTACCTGAAAGCTCAAAATATTCTGAGAGTAAACTTGAACAAGAAATAATTGATAAACTTGAGCACTTTTTACTTGAACTAGGAAAAGGTTATACATTCGTTGGCAGGCAGGTCAGATTTACGTTTGACGACAAACATTTTCGCATTGATTTAGTTTTTTATAATCGGATTCTACAAAGTTTTGTACTGATTGATTTAAAAATAGGAGAAATAACACATCAGGATTTAGGTCAAATGCAAATGTATGTAAACTACTACGATAGGTATGTTAAGTTAGACACTGAAAACAAAACAATTGGAATCATTCTTTGTAAAAGCAAAAATGACACTCTTGTCGAAATAACCTTGCCTGAAAATAACGAACAGATATTTGCTAGTAAATACGAGACTGTTTTACCAAGCAAGGAGAGATTAAAAAGATTAATGGAAAATAGAGATGATTAGAAATTAACAACAAACGTTAACAAAGTTTAAAATTAATCGCGGGTGAAGTGGTAATTTCAGCCTTTTGCCCCGCTTCAACTTAGGTGTGTATGCGGACTGGAACGATGCACGAAAACCGCGCCTAATCTTACACGTGACCGTTGTGGTTAATGGTAAAACTGCAAACTGCTACAATAAAACAAATCATCAAAAAATACAATTTATGCAAGTTTTGATAATTTAAATTGTAAATTTGCTCAATGGATAATTACACGAATCGAAAAGAATATATAGACAAACTACTGTCCTACAAAGACAAAGACCTTATAAAAGTTGTAAGTGGTTTGCGTAGGTCAGGAAAAAGTACTTTGCTGGAGATTTACCATGACCATTTGAAAAAGCAGGGTATCGGTGAGCGACAGATGCAGTTTTTCAATTTTGAACTACCAGAAAATTACCTAAACAAAACCTGGAGCGATATTTATTTTAATATAAAGAAAAAAATGCAACCCGATAAAACCAATTATATTTTCTTGGATGAAGTACAAAACATCCCATTTTTCGAAAAATTGGTAGACGGACTTTTTGCCACAGAAAACACAGATATTTATATTACAGGTTCAAACGCCTTTTTGCTGAGTAGCGAATTAGCAACTTTATTGAGCGGTCGTTACATTGAAATTTCAATTTTACCCTTCTCCTTTAAAGAATATTTAACAGCTCGCAAAATTGACTTTGGTAACAAGTATCTAAATTTCGAAGCCCTATTTTTTGATTATGTAAATGAAACCTCATTACCAAAAGGTGTCGAATTGCGTGAAAGTGGTTTTGACAAAATATACGAGTATCTTGATGCCATTTATACAACAATAATCGAAAAAGACATAACACAACGACATCAAATAAACGATAAACGTGCTTTTGCAAACATTGTAAAATTTGTAGTATCTAATATTGGAAACCAACTTTCACCGAGCAATATTTCCAAAACACTTAAGCAAGATGGACAAAATATACATCACACAACGGTTGAAAAGTACTTGGAATATTTGGTGACAAGTTTTGTATTTTACAAAGTAAACCGATTTGATTTGAAAGGAAAAAAACAATTGGCTACTCAAGAAAAATATTATTTGGTGGATGTCGGTTTACTAAATGTTTTGGCGGGCAAAGAGAGAATAACAGAAAGAGGACACATTTTAGAAAATATTGTTTACTTAGAATTAGTACGCAGGGGCAACAAAGTATGGACAGGTACCGCCCGAAATACTGAAGTGGACTTTGTTTGCAAAAACCCAACCGGCGAAATTGATTATTATCAAGTGGCATGGCAAATGACAAATGAAAGTACAGTAGAACGTGAGTTTGGGGCTTTAGAAAAAATCAACGACAACTATCCAAAATATTTGCTTACAACCGATTCATTTACTCAAAATAGAAGTGGAATAAGACACATGAATGTATTTAATTGGTTACTTGAAACAAACGAAAAGAAAGAATAACCACAAACCACAACATCGCATATAAAATATTTGGCAGTCAGTGTGTTATCGAATATTTCAGCCCGTTTCAAAAGTACTTGTAACTTGACAGGAAAGTGCTTCGAATCGCCAAACGACAACATACACGTAACCGTTAGGTGCAAGGCTGGGAAAACGAAAGACTGTGCAAACTTGATGGATTTTTTGTTTTGCCGACCCGCTAAAATTAGAATGATAGCCAACGCACATTGCACACATTGGTAAGCCTCACGAGCCAATGCTCAAACCAAAGCTTGCAACGAGTGCAATTTTTGCCAACACACAGATTTCAAAATATTACCAGAATTTCATAATACTGGCATATTTTTGATTTCTAATATTCACCAGAATATTGTATATTTAACAAAAATTGGATTTTAAGTATGCCAAAAATTATTGAAAACAGATTAATAGAAGAATTTAAAGACAGAGAATCTTTCTCCAGAGATGAACTTTTTGAATTCTTTAAATACTTTGAACCTGAATTAAAAGAGGGAACTTTTGGTTGGAGAATCTATGACTTAAAAAACAAAAATATAATTAAACCACTTATGCGAGGTCTGTATACTATTTCATACAAACCTAAGTACAAACCAGATGTTTCTCAAGATTTACTAAAACTTGCTAAGAAAATCAATGATAGATTCGAAGATGTAAAATATTGCATTTGGGATACAAATTGGTTAAATGAGTTTTCTCAACATCAGGCTAGTAAAAGGATTTTTATAATTGAAACGGAAAAAGACTTTTTAGATTCTTTTTTCTACGAGCTGAAAGAAACATATAAAGCGGAAGTCTTTCTAACACCAGATGAAAAAGCTATTAATTTTTATGTAGCAGAAAGCTCTCAACCTATTGTGATTAAAAAACTTGTAACCCGTTCTCCTATTGGCAAACGAACGGAAAAAAGAATAAATTTCTATACCCCTTTTTTGGAAAAAATATTAGTTGACATTTTTTCAGAGGATAAACTTTTTTATTACTCGCAAGGTTCAGAATTGGCACATATTTTTGAAAATGCATTAAAGAGCTATGATATTAATTATACTAAACTCTTGAGTTATGCAAAGAGACGAGAAAGAGACAATGATATCAAATTGTTTATGAGTAATAATATGAAATATTTAGTAAAAAATATTATAGATGTTTAAAGAGAAGTGTTTTACGGAAGAATGGCTGCAATCCTTTAAACGACAGACTGCACATAGAAGAATTGATGTAATCATTTTAGAAAAAATGATTTATGCATTGCATTTATTGGAACAACTTCAGCAAAATGGATTAAAATTCACTTTTAAGGGCGGTACCAGTCTGGTTTTACTTTTAGAAGAAGGAAATCGATTTTCTATTGACATTGATATTATTTCAAATACAAAAAAAGAAGAACTTGAAGTTATATTGACAAAAGTAATTGAATCGTCAAGGTTTACCAGTTTTGAACTTAATGAACACAGAAGTTACAAACCGGGAGTGCCAAAAGCGCATTACACATTTGCTTATGAATCTTCAATAAAAGGGGCGTATGCTGGTACCGTACTTTTAGATATTCTTATTGAAGATTCTCTCTACCCAGAAGTAACAGATAAAGAGGTAAAAGCCAGGTGGATTGAAACCGAAGATAAAACCATGGTTACGGTACCAACAATTGATGCAATTACAGGTGACAAGTTAACTGCATTTGCACCAAATACAATTGGTATTCCATTCGAAAAAGGTGGTCAACATGCTACAATGGAAATTTGTAAACAACTTTATGACTTAAGTAAGCTTTTTGAAAAAATTTCTTCTTTTGAAGTCGTTGCAAAAAGTTTTCACCTCTTCGCTATACATGAGATTGAATATCGAAAAGAATCACACCCAGGTTTAACACCAGAGAAAGTCCTTCAAGACACTATTAATACTTGTTTAATTATCACAAAAAGAGAAAGAGGAACAACAGAAGAAAAAGCAAAGTTTGCTCAATTACAAAAAGGAATAATTGCATTTGGTACCGGATATTTAATGTCTGGAAATTTTAGAATTGATGATGCAGTTCCGGCATCAGCCCGAATAGCCTATTTGGCAACCAAAATATTAGTAAATGATATGAGTCCGTTATCTTACTATGAAGGACAAGATATTAAAGATTTGAATATTGAAAATCCGGATTGGAATTTTCTGAACCGATTGAAACGACAACCGGATAAATCATCATTCTACTACTGGTACCAAACATATGAATTAATAAAAACAACGGCTTCATAGATTGATAGAATGTTTATGACAAAAAAGATAGGGAAATTTAAATTCATTGACCTGTTTGCAGGAATTGGAGCATTTGGCAAAAGTTATTATCTATAAAACTTAAAATGTCATCCGAGAACTACATTATCCACGACCAGCACGCTGTGCATTTTCTTACTCTGCAAAGAATTATGCATCTTTGGGTGGCATTATCGAGGTGGAAGTAATACGTTGTTATTGAATGATGCGGTACAGGCTGTTACAGACAACTATTGGTCAACCCCTCGTTACGCAAGCTAAACGAGGGGTAGTTCGGATTTCCTTTATTCCGATTGTTGGCTATCCTTTCTATACAAACATGTGATTTCTATAACTCTTTCATAAACTTATGTAATTTTTTAGGTGGCAAATGCCCCACCTTTATATTGTGAAATTTTTTCACAATTAGAAAATCTTTAATCGAACAGATGGTAAAAGATCATTGCTGTCGGTGTTTGTATCGCAATGGTTATTTTATTGAAAATTTTCATCATGAAACGAATAAACCCGGTCAAAAAAACGATACCGAAATTAAGGAGTGCAACAATCAGGCTCAGCGAGAGATCTATTAATAAAACGGAGAAAGCCAATGTCTTTTTAGTTGAGATAGGTAATTTCATCCTGTTCTTTTCGCGTACCATTAAAGAAACTTTTTCACGCGATTTTGAATTCAAGGAGTTTCTCAAGCAATGTTACCATATTGGTTATAAATCGTTGCCCCTGATATCAATCACCGGGGCCATAATGGGATTGGTTTTAACCATACAATCGCGCCCGGTACTCGATAAATTTGGGGCCGTAAGTGTATTGCCAAGTATGGTAGTGATATCGCTGATAAGGGAAATTGGTCCGGTTATTACCGCACTTATTTGTGCCGGAAAAATTGGTTCGGGCTTAGGTGCTGAATTAGGCTCTATGAAAGTGAGCGAGCAGATTGATGCCATGGAGGTATCATCAACTAACCCGATGCGTTTTTTGGTGGTCCCCAGGGTTTTGGCCGCAACATTAATGCTGCCCATACTGGTATTGTATGCCGACGCGCTTGGTGTATTGGGCAGTTGGATTGGCTCAAACATTAAGGGGGATATCACCTTTGTGCTGTTTATATCAAAAGCCTTTAAATATTTAGAGTTGATCGATTTTTTACCGGCACTTATTAAAACATTTTTCTTTGGTGCCGTAATTGGTTTAGTAGGAACGTATAAAGGATATACGGCAGGACGTGGCACCGAGAGCGTGGGAAAGGCAGCCAACTCATCGGTAGTGCTGGCTTCGCTTTTGGTGATAATTGTTGACATGATTGCTGTTCAGGTTACCGATATGCTGATTTAAAGAGATTGAAGAAGATTGAGAAAGATTGAAGAAGATTGGGGAGATAAATAAAAAAAGATTGAAAACACACTACCAATGACTACTGACTACTGACCAATGACAAAACACATCAAGAAATAGAAAATGGAACGAGACATAAATCAACCAAATACTGAAAAGCAAAAAAAAGAGGTGGTCCTTGAGATCAACAACCTGATGAAAAGTTTTGATAATCAGGGAGTATTGCAGGATGTGTCGCTTCAGCTTTTTAAGGGGGAGAACCTGGTTGTACTTGGGAAGTCGGGTTCAGGTAAATCCGTATTGATCAAGTGTATCGTTCGTTTATTGGTGCCCGACGAAGGTTCAATAATTGTACTTGGTGAAGATATTAGCGTATTGCGCAGAAAAGAAATTGACGAATTGAGAAAAAAAATCGGCTTTCTATTTCAAAGCGGTGCACTTTACGATTCGATGACAGTTAAGCAAAACCTGGAATTTCCGCTGCGGAGAATAAAAAAACATATTAAACAAAAGGAAATAGATGAAAAAATTGCAGAGGTGCTGGAGAATGTTGGATTAAGTGATACTTTACATAAAATGCCGTCAGAGCTTTCAGGGGGGATGAAAAAGCGCATCAGCCTGGCACGCACCATCATTGTCGATCCGCTTATTATGCTTTACGATGAACCAACCACGGGGCTCGACCCCGTAACATCAGATGAAATAAGCTTGCTCATTAACGAAGTACAAAAAAGATATAAAACATCATCGATTATTATTACACACGATATAGAATGTGCCCGCGCAACGGCCGACCGTTTGCTTATGTTGCAAGATGGGATGATATATAAAGAAGGGAAAATTGAGGAATTTGAAAACTCAGATGACGAAATAATCAAGTCGTTCTTCAAAAAAGATTATAAAAAGGCATAAAATTAATACCATATTAAAATGGAAACACAAACACCCAAATTTAAAGTGCGTTTAGGATTGTTCATCATAGGGGGAGTGACACTCTTTCTGTTGGCGATGTTTATCCTTGGAAAACAAAAAAACCTTTTCAATCCTGTTTTTAAACTCACCGCCGATTTTCATAACATCAGCGGCTTAGAAGTTGGAAGCAATATCCGTTTTGCCGGAATCAATGTTGGCATTGTTGATAATATCGATTTTTTGAATGATTCAACGGTACAGGTTGACCTTTTAGTAAATAAAAGTGCTCAGCAATTTATAAAAGAAGATTGCCAGGCAACGATTGGTTCCGAAGGGATTATCGGCGACCGTGTTGTAGTGCTTACCCAGGGGGGCTTCAATTCAGTTATGGTAAAAGATGGCCAGCACATCGACACGAAAGAACCCATTGAAACCGATGCCATTATGGCGAGTTTGCATAAGTCGGCCGGGAGTGTTGAAATCATTTCAGCGCAACTTTCAGAAATAATGGTAAAATTGAACAGCGGACAAGGCACGCTGGGCCGGCTAATTAACGACGAAACGATTGCACAGGATTTAAGCGAGTCAACCGTGAACCTGAAAATAAGTTCGAAACAAATATCTGAAATACTTGTCGATATCAACAGCGGAGAAGGTGCACTTGGTAAAGTAATCAGGGATACAATAATGGCCGATAATCTTACTCAAACAATGTTGAGCCTTAAATATAGCTCACAAGGCTTAGATGAATTATTAGAAGCGGCCAAACACAATTTTCTGTTTAGGGGGTATTTTAATAAACAAGACAGAAAGGATGAAAAGAAAACCCAAAGGACAGATTACCGAGCCAGTGAAAGAGGTGCACAGCAAAGTAACGAGGAGTATATGTCGGGCGATTTGCAGCAAATGGCTTCAGGGGTCCAGGTTGAACTTGATACACTCATTGCAAGTTTGAAGGTCTCGGCAGTTAATTCTGAAGTTATAACAGCACAACTTGCCGATATTATGATGATGATAAACAGCGGTGAAGGCACAATTGGCATGTTGCTGCAAGATACTGTTCTTGCAAATGTGATTAATATGACCTTGCTGAACCTGAAAAGCAGTAGTAAAGGATTAGATGAAAATATGAATGCAGCTAAAGAGAGCTTCTTTTTCAAAAAATATTTCGAAAGAAAAAGGAAAGAAGCCGAGCAAAAGAAAGAAGCTGAGCGGAAGGAAGAGGCTAAACAAAAGGCTAAGCAAAAGGCTATGCAAAAGAAAGAGACTATGAAAAAAGCTAATGAACAGGAATAATAAATAGCTGTATCATTTTCATTAACCGTCCACTTTTCCTATGTGTGAATTATGTAATTAATGCCCGGGGTTATATAACGAAAAATCAGGTTGATGCCCCTATATTTATACGAATATTACTTTATGAATTTTAGCATATTAAAAATATAAACGTATGAGAATTCTTTTAATTGGGCTTGTAGCATTTTCAATCTGGTCAGTACTTGCAACCAACATTTATGTATGTAAGATACTGGAACTATGTGATGATCCGGAAACAAGCCAAAACATAGAGGCTGACCTGTTAGAAGCAATTGTTGTTGATAGGTTAAAAGATGGATTTCCTGTAGACTCAACAGATTTTGCATTAGTGCAGAAACAAGCAGTTGCACCTGAAGATCTTATCGTCCGCTTTGCTTTTGACAAGTCTGATATCGGTTCCGTATCATTGTCTGGAAAATACGTTTATGAATCAATAATTTACCTGGATCAAAATT
>JASMTI010000029.1:0-4264 GCA_041694375.1 Bacteroidales bacterium
ATACATGAACAAATTTTTTGGTTATGATAAAATGCTTCCGATGAATTCAGGTGCCGAAGGTGTAGAAACTGCCCTCAAGCTAGCCCGAAAATGGGGTTACAGCATTAAGGGCATTCCCGAAAACGAAGCCAAAATTGTTGTGTGCAATGGCAACTTTCACGGGCGTACCATCACCATTGTGTCAATGTCGAACGACCCCGGCTCGTATGGTGGTTATGGACCATTCACCACCGGCTTTGTAAAAATACCATATAACGATACTGAGGCACTCGAAAAAGCATTATCGGATTCCAACGTTGCAGCATTTCTCGCTGAACCTATACAGGCCGAAGCAGGTGTTTATGTACCGGAGGACGGCTACCTGAAAAAAGCAAAGGAATTGTGTGCCAAAAACAACGTATTGTTCATTGCCGATGAAATTCAAACCGGCATTGCCCGCACAGGTAAAATGCTGGCAGTGGATTACGAGAACGTACAACCTGACATTCTCATTTTGGGCAAAGCTATATCAGGCGGAATGTACCCTGTATCGTGTGTACTTGCCAACGACGAAATAATGCTAACAATAAAACCCGGCGAACATGGTTCAACATTCGGGGGCAACCCAATGGCAGCAGCTATTGCCATGGAAGCACTTCAAATTATCAAAGATGAAAAACTGGAAGAAAACTCAAACAAGATGGGCGAATTCTTCCGGCATGAAATGAAAAATTTCAAGTCGTCGTTTATTCAGGAAGTTAGGGGCAAAGGACTTTTGAATGCCATCACCATAAAACCAAAAAATGGCAAATCCGCCTGGGATGTATGCCTTGCCATGAAAGAACAAGGAGTATTGGCAAAACCAACACATGGCGATATTATACGCTTTACGCCACCACTCATCATAAACGAAGAACAAATGACCGGTTCACTTGAACGAATTCAAGCAGCATTAAAAGAAATTAGTAAATAGAAAAAAACAATCAGCAACATTCTGAACCCGCTTATGCGCGTTTGCATTGTATGGTATGGCTTGCTCCCCACAAAAAATAAGGGAGTTTTATGAGATTTTATTCTGCCAGCTAATTCTATTTTCCTAAATCATTTTATGGCAATTCAAATGATGACTTCGTTGTTGGTTTAGATGACATATCAACGAGCCATTTCTTTTGCCCTTCGTCTAAAAAGAACTGACTAGGGGGACCAGCCTCCAATCAGAGCTTATCAACAGTTTACAAGCCTAACATGCCGGATCACTTCCCCCGAACGAATAAATGACCCGTTAGAACAGCCCGTAACATTACAAAATGTTATAGCATGGTTGTAATTGAGTTTTGGGGTTAACCCAAGCACCAGCATTTCAGCACCATCTGTGCAGTTACAATCTACAAGCACCTTGAATTTCTCACCACAGTGTGGACAAAATAATTCATCTTTTGCGCCTTCTTGTAAACTTCCGCGAACAACCCGTTTTTCAAAATCCCCCTCTATGGCAGAAATCACAAACTCACCTTCGGAACCTTCGCGCCTAAAGGCAATCCGGATTCCCGGAAAACCATTAATTATCTGTTTTTTATCTACCAAATTACAACCCTTCGGACAATATACTTTATCCACAACATATCTTACATTACACGGATTATCATTGCTTATCTTTCTGCTTCTCCGGCTTCTCACTGGTACCATCATTCGTCCGTTCTCACTGTAAATTGACATATGAATTGCATTTAGTTATTAATTACATTCTTTGAGCTCAAAATAACATAAAAACAGCACACTCTTTTACAATCAAGTTCAAATTACGTGTTTCACCTATCATATTGGCATTTAACTAAAATGCATTTAACTAAAAAATAACAATAAAACTGTTTGTGAACTTTTAAATTATAACTATAATTGCACCAGAAAAGAAATTTTGATATGAACACCAATTACGGACATCATTACGGCCATCATCATTTCCTGCAAAAAGGGTAGGCTGTAGTTGTTATGTCTGATTATTAATTTAAGATACTTGATAACAAAAAGGCTTGCCATAATTGGTAAGCCTTTTTTTATTTTTGTAAAAAACAAGAGAAAATGGAAAACATCTTACGAATCGCAATCCAAACAAAAGGAAGATTAAGTGAAGAATCGGTTGAGCTGATTAAAGAATGTGACATTAAACTAACCAGCGGTAAACGTCAGCTATTATCGCCATCAAAAAATTTCCCTATTGAAATTCTATATCTGCGCGACGACGATATTCCGGAGACTGTAGCAGATAACGTAGCCGACATAGGCATAGTAGGCGAAAACGAGATGCTCGAAAAAGACAAAAACGTTGAGTTGATTAAACGACTGGGATTTAGCAAATGCCGTTTATCAATTGCCATACCAAAGTCTGAGAATTACACAGGCCCTGAATGGTTCGAAGGCAAAACAATTGCAACATCCTATCCGGTTATCCTTAAAAAGTTCTTCGATAAGAAGAAAGTTAATGTTGAAATACATGTCATCAACGGATCGGTTGAAATTGCACCCGGTATTGGACTGGCAGATGGCATTTTCGATATAGTAAGCTCAGGCGGAACATTGGTTTCAAACGGTTTAAAAGAAGTAGAGGTAGTGACACCCAGCGAAGCTGTTATGATTAAAAACCCAAAACTTTCGCCCGAAAAACAATCCATACTTAACGAACTTTTATTCCGTATTGAGTCGGTAGAGCAATCAAAAGGCAAAAAGTACATCCTGCTAAACGCCCCCAATGAAAGCCTCGATAAAATTATTAAAATGCTACCGGGTATGAAAAGCCCAACGGTAATGCCCTTGGCTGAAAAAGGATGGAGCTCGGTACACACGGTAATTGAAGAAAAATATTTCTGGGAAAATATTTCTGAATTACGCAAACTCGGAGCACAAGGAATACTGGTATTGCCTATCGAGAAAATGATAATGTAATACCCCCCCGCCCCCTGAAGGGGGGGGAGAGATGTACCAAATTTAGGGATTTGCACATTTAATAGAAGTACAAAAAATGAACGAAAATAACAATAACGCAGTAAACCAAGCCCCCCCTTTAGGGGGTTGGGGGGTTTTAAAGTACCCTTCAAGAACAAATTGGCCTTCGCTATTACAACGCCCATCGTTCGAAACAGCTTCGCTAAACGAAAAAGTGAAAGCTGTACTCAACGACATCAAAGAAAATGGAGATAAGGCTGTTCGGAAATATACCGCACAGTTCGATAAGG
This sequence comes from Bacteroidales bacterium, assembly GCA_041694375.1. GTDB lineage: Bacteria > Bacteroidota > Bacteroidia > Bacteroidales > Prolixibacteraceae > Roseimarinus. The sequence goes on from JASMTI010000029.1 coordinate 3,210, forward strand.
TTGAACCCGACAACATGATGGTTTCAAATGACGAAATTATAAGCGGGGCATCCCAGCTTTCTCCTCAGCTTAAAAAGGCTATCGAAAGTGCTTCCGAAAATATCCGAAAGTTTCACGAAGCACAACGTTTTGAGAGCAAAACAATTGAAACTACGCCTGGTGTCAAGTGCTGGCAAAAAAGCGTGGGCATCGAAAAAGTTGGATTGTACATCCCAGGAGGTACTGCACCACTTTTCTCAACTATTCTAATGCTGGCCATTCCTGCAAGCATTGCCGGGTGCCGTGAAATTGTGCTTTGCACCCCGCCACAAAAAGATGGGAATTTGCCAAACGAAGTACTGTTTGCGGCCCAACTTTCGGGCATTACCAAAATATTTAAAATTGGTGGCATTCAAGCCATTGGAGCTATGGCCTTTGGAACCGAAAGCGTACCAAAAGTGTTCAAAATTTTTGGACCGGGCAATCAATATGTAACGGCCGCCAAGCAGTTGGTGAGCATGAGCGATGTGGCTATCGACATGCCGGCAGGCCCCAGCGAAGTTGCTGTTATGGCAGACGAATCTGCCAACGCCGCCTTTGTAGCCTCCGACCTGCTCTCGCAAGCCGAACACGGTGCCGATAGCCAGGTGATTTTGGTAACCACCTCCGAAAAATTGATTGACGATGTGCAAAATGAGCTCGAAAAGCAACTTAAAATATTGCCACGAATGGATTATGCCCTTAAAGCACTTGAAAACAGCCGCATCTTTTTGGTGAAAACCGAACAGGAAATGATTGACATGATGAACATGTACGCTGCCGAACACCTCATCATTCAAATGAATAATTATGCCGAAGTAGCCGAAAAAATCATCAATGCAGGCTCAATTTTCCTAGGGGGTTACACACCTGAAAGTGCCGGCGATTATGCCTCGGGAACCAATCACACCCTGCCAACCAACGGATGGGCAAAAAGCTATAGCGGTGTAAACCTCGACAGCTTTATCCGCAAAATAACTTTTCAGGAAATAACACAGGAAGGCATTCAGAAACTCGGTCCCGTTATCGAACAAATG
>JASMTI010000030.1:0-1472 GCA_041694375.1 Bacteroidales bacterium
AGAAGCGAAACAATATCCTGCCTGAAAACCACCAGTGTACTCAAAACGGTAGCTCCGTGAACAACAACAGTAAAACGCAAACTGTCCGGGGAATCAATTCCAAATAGATGTTTCCCGATTTCAAGATGACCGCTGCTGCTCACCGGCAAAAATTCAGTCAATCCCTGAATCAATCCTAATATTAAAGCTTCAAACCAATCCATCTAATTTATTATATGCCAAATAAATATTCCTGTTTGGTGTATGTTCAGAAAGTGCTGGTTGCAATGCCTGCACGGCCGCCAAAAACGGTGTCCCGAATGAACTTTTTATTGGGTTGTTATTAAAAAAACTTACAAAAGCAACTTGGGGATGAGTATTTTGGCGACAAGCGTAACGCACCAAATGGTACTTTATGAACAGATACTATTTAACGTTAAAAATGTCCGCCCCGATAAAAAAGGCAGACATAGTTGAATGGTGCTTAACCTGATTTATTTAAAATTTTGCGGGTAAACCGGAATCAGACATGAAAAACAGGTTCTGCTATAGCCTCAGGTAATTTAAAAAGTTATTCTTTCCCCTGCTTCTTGCCTTTTTTGGTATCGGCGGGTTTCTTCATTATGGCATAAATACCGAACAGAAAGCCGAATAAGACAACAAGAGGCGCAAGGGTAATACGCCGGAAGCTGTAAATGTCTTCGTTAAAAATCTGCGGGTCTTCATTACTACTGCCGGTCATTAACACAAAGCCAATGACGACAATGATGAATGCGATGGCCAGTAACCGGTAATTCTGTTTTTCAAGCGCCATCTCCGATTTCTTTTCTGTCATTTTTTTTGGCATATTACCTTTCTTTTTAATTCCTAAAAGTCTCTTTTCGCCAATCTCATTTTTTGCAGGCTCAAAAATACAAATCGTCAGCCTTCAGTCGTAAATATTTGTTTACGGCAAAAAACGTGGAAACCAGTGTAATTAATATCCCCAAAACAATCACAATTGCAAAAAGCGTTCCAAGCAACCAAAAATTGTCAAAACCAATCATCCCTTCCATTTCATTGGTTAACCCGTAAATAAGCGCCGATAGTAGAACAATGGCCACGGTAGCGCCGGCCAGGCCATGCAAAATGCCCTTTGCCAGGAAAGGACGCCGTATAAAGCCTCTGGTCGCACCAACCAACTGCATGGTTTTGATTAAAAAACGCCTGGAATAAACCGATAATCGTATGGTGTTATTAATTAAAGCAATGGCTATAACCAACAGCAAGATGGCAAACCCACCCAGTATTATGGCTATTTTTTCAATATTTTCGTTGACCGCATGAAGCAGATTCTTCTGGTAATAAACCTCTTTTACCTGCGGAAAGTTCAAAACCTGATTTTCAATAACCGCCATGCTGTCAGGATTCGCATATTCGGCAAAAACTTTAACCTCGATGCTTGATAACAGTGGGTTATATCCCAGAAAATCGACAAAATCTTCTCCCAGTTC
>JASMTI010000031.1:0-19970 GCA_041694375.1 Bacteroidales bacterium
CCCTACACACGCTCTTCCGATCTATCAAGCGCTTCGAGCATTTGCGCACGTTTAACGGTTTGTTCCAGTTTTTCTTTCTCCTTTTCGAGTTGTTGGCTGCGCGATTTTTCTTCAGAATACATCTGTTTTACTTCTTGGTTTTCTGCAAAAAGTACTTTGTTGCGCTCGTTAAGCGAGTCAATTTGTGTGTATAAATCTTTCATAATGCCACGCAAGGTGTTTACCTGGTCGCGGTATTTCATTATTTCGGTATAACTGGCTTTTTTCACCTGTTCAACTTCAACCAGCAAGTTTTTAATTTCGTTTTGAGTGACCAGTAATGAATTATTTAACTGTTCATTGTCGGTTTTAACCGAGTCGTAGTCAATAACAAGTTCTTCTAATTCAACCTGGATTGAATCTTTTTCATTGTTCAGTTCTGAAACAATATTCATATGTTCACGTCGCTGAAATACAAACATGCCAATTACAATTAACAGGATAACAGAAAGTGCAATGACAATGATGTTTTTCTTGTCAATTGATTTTTTTGAAGTCGGTTGTGTTTCCTCTTTTATCTGATCGGTCATTTTCTTCTAAGCTAAAATTGAACAACAAAAGTAGAATTATTTTGGTTGATTAGCAATGTGTAAAAATCCCTGGTGTTATTTCCAGATTTTTCTTTCATTTAAAGCCTTTCGATATCGAGCCGCATTACGGTTATGTTGCGAAAGCGTGCGTGAAAAATGGTGATAGCCCGAAAAGTCTTCTTTCGCGCACATATACAAATATTGGTGGTCCTCGGCATTAAGAACCGCCTCTATTGATGATATTTCCGGGAAATTGATTGGTCCTGGTGGTAGTCCGGCATATTTATAAGTATTATATGGCGATTCAACTTCGAGCATTTTGTTGGTTACCCTGCGTACTGAAAAATCTCCAATGGCAAATTTGATGGTTGGGTCGGCTTGGAGCAACATTCCGCGCTTTAGCCGGTTGAGGTATAGACCTGCAATGGTTGGCTTTTCTTCCGGTTTAATGGTTTCTTCCTGTACAATTGAGGCCATTGTTGATACCTCAACAGGAGTTAAGTTTATGTTTTGTGCTTTCTTTTTTCTTTCGTCATCCCAGAAACGTTTGTATTCGGTGTGCATCCTTTTGATAAACGCTTCGGGCGTGGCAGTCCAGTAAAATTCATACGTATTGGGTATAAACATGGCATGAAATGATGCTTCGGTAAAACCATATTTTTTGAAAACCCCGGGGGTGGTAAGTTCTGAGAGTATGGCAGTTGAATCGAATTCGAAATAAGAACTAACTTTGCCTGCCAGCTCTTCAAAGAAGCGGACATTGTTAAACGTAACTTTTATGGGGGTTTGCCTGCCTGCCCGCAAAACATTAACAAATTCGTTGGTCGTCCAGCCTTTTTCTGTTACGTACCGGCCGGGAATGATGCTGTCCTTGTACGATTTCTTTTTTGAAACCCAACGGAATGCTTTATAGTTCTGAAGCAATTCTTTCTCTTTAATAATATTTTCAACGTCCTCAAAATCAGATCCGGTAGGTATGATAAGCACCGTGTTCTTGGTTACGTTTTCTTTAAAAATATAACCAAATAGCTCAAAAGCCCTTATGCCTGAAATAATTAAAAGAAGGGCGAATACCACCATTGAGAATTTCCCGATACGTGGGAATAAAAGGGATCTGTTGTTATTTCTTATCGCCATATTTCTTTACTTTTTTGCAAAAATAATGAATTGTTTGTTGTAATGATGATTACATTAAGAATTTTGTAAATGTTGATATTGATGTATCTGTTTGGGGGTATTTTGTAAGCAAAATAATTAGTTTTGTATATTGATGTCTGTCATTGGTGATGTTTTAAAACAATCTGTTCAGATATTATTTTATTGAAATAGACACTTAAAAAAAACCACACACAATTAAATTATAAAAAAAAAATGCCACGAATTCACGAATTTTAATTCGTGATTAGTGAAAATTTATTTTTTGAATTAGACATACATTTATAATTTATAAGAAAGTGTAATAAGCTATTTTTATTTTGTCTAAATATTCGTGAATTCGTGGCGGTTTGATGATATTAATTAGATGCTTTGTCTAATTGTTTTATTTACCGGACAATAGTGAATTATTTTAAGAATAAAAAATTACTGTTATGCATAAAATTAATCTTTCTGAAGATATTTATTTTTTAGGGGTGAATGATAGGCGTACAGCCTTGTTCGAAAATTTTTGGCCGCTACCGTACGGTGTAACCTATAATTCGTATTTAATTGTTGATGAAAAGGTTTGTCTGGTCGACACGGTTGACCGCAAGTTTACCGATAATTATTTTGCCCGGGTAGATGAAATCCTCGGTGAACGCCAGGTTGATTATGTGGTGGTTAACCATGTTGAGCCCGATCATTCGGGGTCGCTGAAGGCCCTGCGCGAAAAGTACCCTGAAATTACCATTGTTGGGAATAAGAAAACATTCCCGATGATTGAAAATTTTTATGGGATCACAGAAGATACAATAACCGTGGCTGATGGTGATGAGTTGGACCTGGGAAAGCATAAGCTGAGCTTTCATACCATTCCAATGGTTCACTGGCCCGAGAGCATGGTGACTTACGATGCTACCGATAAAATACTTTTCTCGAACGATGCCTTTGGCAGCTTCGGTACACTCGATGGTGGCGTGTTTGACGATGAAGTAAACCTGGCCAATTACGAAGAAGAAGCCATGCGGTATTTCACTAATATCGTTGGAAAGTATTGTCCGCATACGGCACGGGCGCTTGTGAAGCTTGAAGGCTTGGAGATAAAGCAAATTGCCCCGTCACACGGTTTGATATGGCGAAGCCATATACCTTACATTCTCGAAAAATACCAGAAATGGAGCAGTTACACAACCGATAAAGGGGTGGTGATTGTATTTGGTTCGATGTACGGCAATACCGAAAACATGGCCGATGTGATTGCCCGTCAGCTTGCTGAGCGCGGAATAAAAAACATCCGCATTTACGATGCATCAAAAACGCATGTTTCACACATCATTAGCGATGTGTTTAAATACAAAGGCGTGATGATTGGCAGTTGTGCCTACAACAACGAAATGTTCCCGGCCGTTGAAAATGTAACGCGCGAGTTGGCGCATAAGGGGATAAAAGACCACTTGCTGGGGGTATTTGGTTCATTTAGCTGGAACGGTGGTGGTGTGAAAAACCTTAACAAGTTTGCCGAAGAAATTAAGTGGGAAGTTGTAAATCCCTCGGTTGAAGCCAAAGGCTCGTTAAGTGCGACCACCTACGATGATGCCATTGCGTTGGCCAATGCCATGGCCGACAAGCTGGAAGAGATGTAAATCTGTTTCTTCTTTTTCAGGCAAAGAAAAGATGGAGCATTGGGATTGAGGGATTGAAGCCCAAACGGTGTTTTGTTTTTGCAAACCCCGTTACTGACATTCAGCAACTTTTTAAAAAACTTTTATTGAAAGCAAAAGTTCTAATAAAAGCAATAAACAACATCGAAGTTTTGGATATGAATTGCCCCCGAGAATCGGGGCAGGCGGTCTGCTTTAGCTGACGGGATGTAGATGCAACATTTAACCTTTGTTGTTTTCTACAATTTCCTTCCCGCCCATGTTTGCTGTATCTCTTTTATTGGCTGGGGACAGTTGGCCGGATGGGGAAAGGGTGGCTTGAACCATTACCCCCGCTTGAAAGCTGGGGCAATTAATTCCACTGCGTTCAGTTGAACGTTGTTTCATATGCTGCGGATAAGTTTTTGTGTATAAATTGCTACAGTAAGACTTTGATGTGCAACTTTTTGTTCCCCCCTTTTTTTGGAAAAGTGCAATCCTATCAACTTTTTTCCTTACAAAACCGCTAACCCACCAATGACCAATGACTTAATGCTGGGAGCTTTAGCGACCAGTCCCGATGAGCGTAGCGATATCGGTAACCAATGACTACCTACTGCCTGTGAACCAATATATACAACCGCCTGAAAAAGCTTCGTGTCCTGTGGAGCATCTTTCTTTTCAGGGTAACATGCATTTTTCGTAACGGTTTGCGGTCAAACTTTTTAACATATTCATTTAGCGGTACGGCCAGTTTTTCAGGATTTTCTTCAATCCATTCAGTCACTGCATTATATTGTTCAACCTGTTCGCCAAACTCCAAAAACGGGAAATTCTTTTTCATCTCAGGCATGCAAACATAAATATTATTAGCCACATCCCTTTTTTGTGACCACTTATGAAAACGTTTGATGAACATGTCGAAACCATTTTGAGAAACCATGGCTGTAAAAAACCGCAGCACTTTCACGTTTTTAATGTCCATGCTGAATAAATCCCGGGCCCTGGTTATTTTATTCAGTTCCTCATAGTCATCCTCGGCCACGTCACGCATGGGCGAAACAATAAACACTTTTTCAAATTTGCCATGTTGTTTCAAATAGCGTTTCAGGTAATACTCAAAGCGCCTGAACGAGCCGCCCGAGCCACCATCGGCAAAACTGCCCTTCAGGTAGCGTTGGTTTTCTTTTTCGTGGTTTTTTATGGTTTGGTCCGGAAAAATTAACGGTATGGCCGATGTTGCCATCAGCAAGCCGAGCATATCAATTTTTTTGTGCCTGTTAAATAAGTTCGACGCCCAAAGCGTAGCCAGTCTCCGGTACGAAAAAGCCAGCACATACGAGTCAAAAGCACAGTTGTCAAATGTTTTGATCCCGGCTGTGTCCAAAAAATCTTTGAGCAGTTCCCTCAGCGGCGACGTGTTAAAAGGCACAAAATTCTCACGGTAATAAATGCTCGAGGTTGTAACCGGGAACAGCACCTCTTTTTTAAAATATTCGTTCCAGTCCAGCGGGTCTTTATCCCTAAAACAAGCATTGATGGCGCCAATATTCAATGCCCCCGAACTAAACCCCGCAAGCATCGTGTTTTCAGGCTTAATTTCAAGCCCTTTCATTTCAATAAGCTTGTCAATTATTGCAACCTCCTGCGAAATCCGGGCAGCCGCCCCCGTAAGTAAAAGTGCATTTTTCATAGCATCCGGTTTGTTTAATAAAATACCAATTTAAATAAAAAAACACACGGACAGTAAAATTATAAAAATATTTTGGCGGGCATTTCGGCCTTCGGCTTCAAGCTCCCTTGTTGCCCCCGTGTTTCGCAAGCCCTTGCAGGTAGCTTCCATTGGTCGCTCCTGCAAGGGCTGCTCAACATCGGGCGCACCAGCGGCAGGCTTTCCGCCTCCGTCCGGCCCGGGGCCGGTGGTGCTGTTCAGGCTTTGTGCTTATTTCTCAATTCTGAAAACCTTAAACGAGTGGGGTGCCAGTGTCGTTGTGTAGCCATATTGTTCGGCTATCCTTACTTTGCCCCAATGCATCTCTGCCGGTTTAATGTTTTCTTTCAACGATTTACCGGAATCAACATCGATAAGCTTATTTGGTTTTTCTTTGAGCACCATTTCCACATCCACTTCGTTGTCGTTAAACGAGTGTAGCACAAGCGTGTGGTTGTCATATAAAAACATCGATACGTTTGCAGGGCCGTTAAGCGATATGCCCAAAGCTTCCCTGCAAATGGTTTCTCTTATTTTATTAAGAATGGCAACGGGCAGGTTGTACAAGTCGGCAAAGTTTTCCGGAATTACAAGCAGGTACAAGGTTGCATTGCCATAACTCCCGCGGTGCAACAATGGCCAGCCCAGTCCGCTGTCCATGCCCGATATCATTTCCCACGAGTCGTTGGTGAAATATTGTACCTGGGGGATCAACATCGGGGTATTGCCCTCAACAAATTCGCGGCCCAGTAAAAAATCACTGACCATCGATTTGCGGTCGGTGTATTCAAGGTTGACAATCTTCCTGATGCCCCTGTCCTGCAATGCCCCCAGTAAACCCGAGGTAATCATTACATCTTTGCCGTTTAGCAACCTTTGTTCTATCTTTTCAACAATTTTGGGGTCTTTTTTTGCCTGTTCCGTCAACAATATCATTTCATCCTCTTCCGGAAATTCAGGAACAATATCCATGGGCAATCCAATCATACCTAAGTAGTTTTGGAGAAAGTCTTCGCCGCTCGAATGAAAAGGTTTATATGTTTTTATACCGTAGGGTTTTCCCAGTTCGCCGGCTACCCTGTCAACAATTTCCAGAGCCTGCGATGCTGTTTTGGCCATGGTTTCGCCTTCTTTTACAGGCAAAAAACTTTCATACTCAAAACTTGTTGACTGGTTTTTCCATTCGGGTTGCCATTCGTCTCGCAAGGGGTACAGCATCTGGCGGTAGTCAAACAATGTCATTTCAGGTGCTTTCGAAAATATGGTAAGCCAAAGTTGTTCGGCGTAGCGGTCGTAATAACGCATGCCGCCGGTGTCAACCCATCCGCCGCCGTTCCCGCCGGGCTTCAGGTTGCTGTAATAACGGAAAACCAGGTAGCTCAGGTAAGGTTGTAAATGTTGGTTGCTGTAAACAGCATCGCGTGTTTCGGTGCCGGTGTAAAAGCCATCGTACAATGCAGGTTCAGTTTCGAGGTTAAAGCCCAATTCGTGAAAATGCTCGTACCAGTTGGGGTATTTGATAATGACTTTCACATCGGGGTTTACTTTTTTTGCCGGCCCGATTATGAGGTTTTTCGAGGCTTCGGTCATGAGCTCAAGCCGGTACTCGCTCCAGCTTTTGTCGCCTTTGGCTTCAACACATTTTTCGCATTTGCAACTGGTGAAAAAGAAGTCGTCGAGGATTACCTCATCGAAAAATGATGAGGTATATTCCATGATTTCCTGTACTTTCTTCCTGTGGCCGGGTTTGGTGTAACAATACGTTTCAAAGTCGTTGCTTTCGTCAATGGTGTAAGTAATTCCGCCCTGAACTTCAATTCCGTGTTCTTCAAAAAAGGCTATGGCTTGTTGCATGGTTTCTTTGTCAACAATGTGCTTGTCGCGGTGGGTTTCTAAATAAATTTTGTCAACATCCAGTTGCGACGAAATTGTTTTCCATGTCGATTCAAGCCACTCGGGGTCTTCCATTTTTTGGACCTCGTAGGCACGGGTATAAACCGATACTTCAAAATTATTGTACTTGTTTTGGGCATTGAGTTGTGGTACCATAAATAATACCAACAACAAGAGTGTAGTTGATTTAAAAAATTTCATAATAAGTGGTTAATTAGTTAGATTATCGATCAAAAAGCCGGTTTCTGTGTGTTTGACAGATATGGCTTCATTATCAGCCACTAAAGTAATAAAAAGTTTAATAAGATGATAATCAACATGAGTTCGATATAATATTAAATGTATATGTATATAAAATACAGTCGGTTACTACTTTTTGATACCATCTGAAAGCAGTTGAATACAATAGAAAACTATGGAATGCAATTGTTTTCAACTGTTTTCTATCGCTTTCGATGGCTTGATGAAACTTAATTGCATAGTAATCATGCAAATAAAGCAGAAAACATATCGGGTTGACGTGAATTACTTTTGATTAAAATGGTTAGCTGGCCCTAAAGTTTGCTTTATGATTGGTGCTGCCTGTTTTATTAATGGTAAAAGATTATTATATTTACATATACTATTTTTTTGAACTTTTTTAAAATAAGATACACATGTTTTCATTCAAATCTGCCAATCCAAACCGCCTGCTTATCAGGGGGATTTTTTCAATAATTGTTGGTGGCATTATCGTTGCCGTTCCCGATTTAACAATGAATATGGTGATGCGGGGTTTAGGCTTGTTATTGGTCATCGATGGTATTGTCGCTTTTATTATTGATTATTCACAACGCGATAAACGTCCGCCAAACCCGTGGGCATTAATGCCGCGCGGAACACTTGCTGCAATTATTGGTGCAATTTTGTTGATATTTCCAGGCTTTTTGGTGAATATCTTTGTGTTTGTGCTTGGCGTTATTCTTTTTATGGCTGGCTTTTCACTGCTTACAACCCAACTTAGCAGCCGTAATTTTGGTGTTTCGTGGGTTATGGTCATGTTTTCAGTCCTGGCGTTGGTTTCGGGCGTGGTAATTATTGCCAAACCCTTTGAAAGTACGCAGGCTATTCTCATCTTTTTTGGGGTTGTTATTTTATTATATGGTATTGGTGAGATTGTTTGGTCATTCAAACTTCGTAAAATGCAAAAAGAAGTAGAAAAGAACAACCCCCCACGTACCGTAGATGCCGATTTTGAAGAGTTGGAATAACAAATTTCTAAATCCCTTTCAAAAAGTAAGCGATAACCACCCCCAGATAATTCCCAATGGCATAACCAATAACCCCAATGGTAATACCTAAAACAATAACATTTTTGTTTTTCAGGGCTCCGGCAACAACCGGTACAAACGGGGGCGATGTAGATAAAGCGGTAATGGTCACAATGGTGGTGTCGGTGTCAATTTTGAAGATGGCCGACAGGATGATGTGAATAATCATTGAACCAAAAACAGCGACGAGCACATACAGGAACAAATTCAAAAATTCAATCTGGAAAATGGTGTGCAGGTTCGCCATTGACGCTACGGTAACACAAAAAACCAATATAAAATACATCCCCAACTGAAAGGTCATTTCAATTTTGTTAATGTAGGGGATCAAGCTAACGGCCAGCCCTAAGGTTGTGATGGTAAGTATAACCGTGAGCATTTGAAACTCTTTGGGGACAAGCAGGCTCAGCCCGCCCCCGATGCCGAATATAACAATGGCTATTCCCAGTGCGACAGCCAATGGCCTGATGGTTGATGTTTTAAATAAATCAAGCAGGTTACTTGGGGCTTCGCTTTCTTTAAAAACATCCAGCGGACTTTTATGTTTTCCTTTTCCATTGAAATGGGGCAATATTTTGTTAAAAATTCTTTGTGCTACTGTTATGAAAAAGAACAAAAGCAAAATACCTACAATCAAATCGTAAGTGTGCGTAAGAATAAAAATATTGGGCTGCACATCGAGTGCAGTGGCAAGGGCGGCAAGGTTGGGAGTGCCTCCGGTGTACAAACCTACCATCATACCCGATACTTTCCACGATTCGGGGATCGAGGCATGAAACAAAAAATGACCAATAGCAACACTTATCAACAAAGAGAAAATAGCAATGGCGAGTGATAAAAAACCGGTTTTCAGTGTTTTAACTGACTGTCGTAGGTTGAGCGAAAACAGAAGTAAGGGAATAGAAATTGGTATCACAATGGTCATAACCAAATCCTGCGTCGAGTGTATTTTGTTTAATAATAGGTCGTTAGCGGTAATTCTGCCTTGCTGAAAATAATTTAGGGCCTCTTCTTTGGGTAAAAATGTTTGTCCGGCCAATAGTTCATGGAACATGTCACTACCTTGCGGGAAAATACCAATGTTGCCCAGCAGTATGCCGATGATATAGGCAAGTACCACCGCACCAATTTTCTTCATGGTTTTTGAAACGTGGCAGATATAAAGGATTAGCAAGGGAGAGAGGAAATAGAATAAAATGAGGTATACCGTTGCCATATTTTATCAGTTAGTTGCCAGCAAATATACAATTTTGGCGAAAACAAACATTAAGGGTAGGATGCTTTCCTGCCGGGTGCTTTTGATGGAGTTTTGGATTTCTTCTTTTTCAGGGTGAGTGCAGTAAATATGAATATCCCGGCAAAAAGCGCCATCAGGCTAACTTTTATTTTGTCGGTTTGTGGCAGGTTGTACAAGGCATTTTCGGTAATTGTTTTTTCGTAGGTTATTGAAAGCAGTACAATCAGGTTGTTCAGTGCATGTACCAGAATAGCAAAAGGTAATGAACGTGTTTTAACCATGACCCATCCCAGTAATAATCCAAGAAAAAAGGTATAGGTCATTTGCCAGGGGTTAAGGTGGTATGCCGAAAATAATATCCCGGAAAGCAATATCGCATACCAGCTCCGGTAGTTGCGCATAAGGCCGTGCATGATGATGCCCCTGAAAAGAATTTCTTCAACAAGGGGCGCAAAAACCACAACTTTGAGTGCAGTGCCCCAAAAGCCGAACTTATTGTCAAAAATTCGTTCAAAAAGCTCCCAGAACCAGGGTGGTGCCGGCAATATTGATTCTACTTTGATATTTAAAAAACCTACAAAATATTGCATGGCCGGGAGGAGTAGCAATATTGGAATAATCAACAATGGGTTAAATCCTTTAATGGCAAATACCCTTTTAAATTTGTTGTGTGTTTTCCTATATCCGTAAATAAAAATGAAACCAGTAATCGATATGCTCGACAAAAAGCTTATCCATGGCGTTGAAAGTAAATCGGCACCCTTGTTATAGTCGTAGAGCGCAAGGGGGAAATCTACAAGCATTTCCAATACAAGGTACAAAACCAGTAGGTGAATGGCTTCAATTGTTGTAGGGTAATATTTTATGCGTTGTTTTTGCATTGAGCTAAAATAGCTGAATTTTTTCAAAAAAATGGGTTGCTGAAACAATCAACAACCCATTTTTAAAAACATATTCAAAAATCTTGTTATAAGTCTTTCTTAGCGAGATAGAAATCAACCATTTCGTAGCTGCTTTTCTCGCGTTCTTCCATATCGTCAACTGTTTTTGGTGGTGGAACAATTACTTTTTCACCGGGTTTCCAGTCGAGTGGAAGTGCTACGCCGTGCTCGTCGCTTGTTTGCAAGGCAATAAGCACACGCTTGATTTCTTCCATATTACGGCCAACATTAAGCGGGTAATACATAATTAAGCGGATAATGCCTTTCGGGTCGATAAAAAATACCGCCCTAACCGCAGCAGTTGCGCTTTCGTTTGGCTGCAACATCCCGTACATCTTTGAAACATTCATGCTGATGTCTTCAATAATCGGGAAGTTGAATAGTACACCCGTATTTTTCTTAACGTTATTTACCCAGGCCATGTGTGAGTGGATACTGTCAATACTCAGCCCCATAAGTTTGGTGTTCATTTTTTTAAACTCCTCGCTGTTAAGGGCAAAGCCGCTCATCTCAGTTGTGCAAACCGGGGTAAAGTCGGCAGGGTGTGAAAATAGAATAACCCAACTGTCTTTATTGTAATCCGAAAACTTGATTTTTCCGTATGTAGTAACGGCTTCAAAATCCGGAGCCTGGTCGCCAATTCTTGGCATTGAATATACTTCTTCTTCCATATTTATAAATTTTTAAGTGTTATAATTCTTAAATAAGTAATATGTAAACAGTTCATGCGATAAAAGGTTTTTAAATTCTAAAAAAATATTTTTATAAGCTGAGTGTTCGGATTTTTTAACTTAAAAATATCGAACGTAAGTAAAAAACGTAGGCAGGTGAACAAAACGTTGTAAAAAAACACAGAACAATTAATAAATTTTATTTTTGTGGTGACAAAAATCATATAATAACGATCTTAACTATGGCAAAACGAAACGACATCCACAAAGTATTAATTATCGGGTCAGGACCAATTATTATAGGCCAGGCCTGTGAGTTCGATTATTCAGGAACACAGGCTTGTAAGGCACTGAAGGCATTGGGTTATGAAATTGTGTTGGTGAATTCTAACCCGGCAACCATTATGACGGACCCATCAACAGCAGATGTAACTTATATTGAACCGTTGAATGAATTTGCACTGACCAAAATTATTGAAAAGGAGCGTCCCGATGCTTTGCTGCCAAACCTTGGCGGACAAACCGCTTTGAACCTCTCTTTGACACTGGCCAATAAAGGTATTCTGGATAAATACAATGTGGAGGTAATCGGGGTAAACCTGAAAGCCATTGAAAAAGGGGAAGATCGTACTGAGTTTAAGAACTCTATGATTTCTCTTGGTATCGACATGCCCAAAAGTAAAGCGGTGGAGACTGTGGAAGATGCCGAAGCCTTTGCTGCAGAACTGGGATATCCCGTGGTGATTCGTCCTGCCTATACCATGGGGGGAACCGGTGGCGGATTGGTCTATAATCTGGAGGAATTGCGTACCGTTGCCGCGCGTGGAATCGCCGCCAGTATGGTAAATCAAATCCTGGTGGAAGAATCGGTTCTGGGCTGGGAAGAGCTGGAGCTGGAAGTGGTGCGTGACTCCAAAAACCAAATGATCACTGTCTGCTTTATCGAAAATGTAGATGCCATTGGTGTTCATACAGGAGACTCATTTTGCACGGCGCCTATGCTGACCATTTCGGAAGAACTGCAGCAGCGTCTTCAGGAATATGCTTATAGAATTGTTTCGGATATTGGCGTAATTGGCGGAACCAATGTGCAGTTTGCCCATGACCCGGTGACTGACAGGGTAGTGGTCATCGAAATCAATCCGCGTACTTCGCGCTCATCAGCCCTGGCAAGTAAGGCTACCGGATTTCCTATTGCTTATGTTTCTGCTTTGCTGGCAGGTGGATTAACGCTCGATGAGATTCCTTACTGGCGCGATGGCTCTTTGGAAAAATATACTCCCGGTGGCGATTATGTGGTGGTAAAGTTTGCCAAATGGGCTTTTGAGAAATTCGACGGACTCACCGATAAACTGGGCACACAGATGCAGGCCGTGGGTGAGGTGATGAGTATTGGTAAAACCTACAAGGAGGCTTTTCATAAAGCCATCCGATCGTTGGAGATTGACCGCTACGGATTGGGATTTGCCAAAGATTTTAACGAAAAATCACTCGATGAACTGATGATGATGCTCAATGTGGCTACCAGTGAGCGTCAGTTTATTATGTATGAGGCTCTTCGCAAGGGTGCCGGCGTGGATGAACTGTTTGAGAAGACTTATATCAACAGGTGGTTCATTACGCAAATGAAAGAGCTTGTTGAGCTGGAAGAAAAAATATTGTCGTTCAAAGGAAAAGAGTTGCCAGATGAGGTGTTCATCGAGGCCAAAAAGGATGGTTTTGCTGATAAATACCTGGCTCAGTTGCTTGGTCTTGCCGAGAAGGAAATACGCGACAGACGTAAAAAGCTCGGATTAAACGAGGCATGGGAACCGGTTCCCGTAAGTGGTGTGGAAGAAGATGCTGCTTATTATTACTCTACCTACAATGCCCCCAACAAGGTTAAGACGAGCGACAAGAAAAAAATTATGGTGCTGGGTGGCGGTCCCAACCGTATTGGTCAGGGTATTGAGTTTGATTATTGTTGTGTACATGCCGCTTTTGCGCTTAAGGATGCCGGCTATGAATCGATTATGGTCAACTGTAACCCTGAGACCGTTTCCACCGATTATGATACCTCCGATAAACTCTATTTTGAGCCGCTGACTGCCGAGGATGTATTGAGCATCTATGAGCAGGAAAAGCCCGAAGGTGTAATTGTGCAGTTTGGTGGTCAAACACCGCTTAATTTGGCTAAAGAATTGGAGGAAGCAGGAGTGAAGATTCTGGGTACTTCACCGCAAACAATTGATTTGGCCGAAGACCGTGACCAGTTCCGCCAGATCATGCAAAAACTTGAAATCCCTCAACCTGAGTCGGGAATGGCCAGCTCGCTGGACGAAGCCCTGAAAATTGCCGATCGCATCGGTTACCCGTTGATGATCCGTCCTTCGTATGTGTTGGGTGGTCGTGCCATGCGCATTATCCTGGATGAGGAGATGCTGGCGCAATATGTTAAAACAGCTACCATCGTATCTCCCGACCGACCGTTGCTGATCGATAAGTTTCTGGAAGATGCCATTGAGGCGGAGGCAGATGCTATTTCTGACGGAACAGAGGCTTTTGTGCCTGCTGTAATGCAGCACATCGAATATGCCGGCATTCACTCAGGCGATTCGGCTTGTGTGATTCCACCGGTGGTAATTCCTCAGAAGCACATCGACACCATGAAAGAATATACCCGTCGCATTGCTTTGGAGATGAATGTGAAGGGATTGATGAATATTCAGTATGCCATTTATGATGACACGGTTTACATCATTGAAGCAAATCCTCGTGCATCGCGTACCGTGCCTCTGGTATCAAAAGTTTGCGGGGTTTCAATGGTGCCCATCGCCACCGATTTGCTGTTGGGTAAAGATTTGAAATCCTTTGCTCTAAAGGAGAAAGTGTTTAAACATTACGGCGTAAAAGAGGCCGTTTTTCCATTTAATATGTTCTCTGAAGTGGATCCGCTGCTGGGCCCGGAAATGCGTTCTACCGGAGAAGTTCTGGGACTGGCAGAGAATTATGGAATGGCTTTCTTTAAATCTCAGGAGGCTACCAAGTCCGGACTACCCATCGAAGGAAATGTACTGATTACGGTGGGAAACAGAGACAAAGACAAGATTGTTGATGTTGCCAAAAACTTTCGGGATATGAACTTTGGTATCCTGGCCACCAAAGGAACTGCTTCCTTCCTGAAGGAACACGGTATTGATTCAAAAGAGATCAAGAAGGTTCATGAGGGGCGTCCCAATATTGTGGATGGCATCAAAAACGGGGAAATACAACTGGTTGTGAATACCCCGGAAGGTAAGGAGAGTGAATTCGATGATTCATACATCCGCAAAAATGCCATTAAGTACAACATTCCTTACATTACGACTACTTCTGCCGCCTTGGCTGCTACCGAAGGGATTCGTGAGCGGTTGAAAGGTGATTACAAAGTAAAGTCATTGCAGGAATATCATGCAGAAATAGAATAATATATTTATGTATTACAATGGCAAGGGAACTTCATTTTGTGGAGTTCCCTTTTTTATTCTTCATCATCCAACGGATTGTCAAACGGTATGTCATCATCTGGATCCTTGTCGAAGGGGCCCACTCCGGGCGGGTTAAAAAGCCCCCAGCGGTCGATGATGTAATCACAGGGGTCAAATGACTCAACCCAGCGAATAAAAATCAGGCGGTACTCTTCAATCAAATTCCGTACAATGTCAAAGTATTCAACATGTTCAAAACCAAACATTTCAAAGGAGTGCTTGCTTACCATAAGGTCGCGGGCTGCCTTCCGGATAATGGCCGCGTTTTCCATACGAAGGTCATATAAATTGCCAGCTTCGGCACCATGAACTTTTGCAACCATCGTCATGGCATCTGCCATAACCTGTCCCCTGAGGTCTTGCAGTACTTCAGAATCTTCTGGTATGAGCTCCCCAATTTTGTGGACAATATCAACAATTTCGTTTCCTTTGGCAATGAGTTCTTTATGTGCGGTGTTCATAAGTGAAATTTTATTGATGGTCGTGCTCGTTTATAATTCCAAATATAATAATCCTGTTTAATGAAGTGATGGGTAAATTACAATTATTATCCTTTCGATTTGTGAAAGTACGTTTAAAACGGATATTCGTTTTTCAATATCAATAAATATGATTTAAAAGTGTTGAAATAAATTCCCCTTTTACTTGCTATTTGTTTTTAAAAGTGTTTATTTTGCGATCTGTTTGAAAAAAGTGTTCGGAGTAAATCAATAAGACATGTCAAAAGTTTGTCAAATAACCGGAAAGAAAGTAGTAGTGGGAAACAACGTTTCACACTCGAAACGCAGAACAAAGCGTAGGTTTTATCCTAATTTGTTCAAGAAGAAATTTTACCTGCCCGAAGAAGACCGCTGGATTACATTAAATGTATCGGCAGCCGGTATCAGAACCATTAACAAAATTGGTTTGGCAAATGCACTTAAAGGTGCACGGGATAAAGGTTTAGTTGCTAACATTTAAAAAAAGTACAAGCAATGGCTAAGAAATCAAAAGGGAACAGGGTACAGGTTATTTTAGAGTGCACAGAGCACAAAAATAGCGGAATGCCCGGTACATCACGTTATATTACCACTAAGAACCGTAAGAATACAACCGAGCGGTTAGAGTTGAAAAAATATAACCCGGTATTGAAAAAAGTTACAGTCCATAAAGAAATAAAATAAGTAAGATATGGCTAAAAAAGCAGTTGCATCATTACAAAAAGGAGCCGGTAGGGGTCACGCTAAAGTGATCAAAATGGTTAAATCGGAAAAAACCGGTGCTTATACTTTCGAAGAAAGTATTGTAACAAACGAAGAAGTTCAGAATTATTTTAAAAAGTAATTTCTGGTAAAGATATTTTACAAAAAAAGCTTTTGCCTTATTTGGTGAAGGCTTTTTTTGTATTAAATATTTATTTGTGATATACGGCTTTACTAATTTTTAAAATTCATTGAGTATATTGCACCAAAATTTGAAACATGGGTATTTTCGGAAGTTTTACATCGAAGAAAAAAGAACGCCTCGACGAGGGGTTGAGCAAAACCAAAGAAAACTTTTTTGGGAAATTAACACGTGCTGTTGCCGGTAAAACAAAGGTTGATGATGATGTGCTCGATAATTTGGAGGAAGTGTTGATTACTTCAGATGTTGGCGTTAATACAACGATAAAAGTAATAGAGCGTATCGAAGAACGTGTTTCCCGTGATAAATATATGGGCACAAACGAACTCAACGAAATATTGAAGGAAGAAATTGCTTCGATGCTCGAAGAGAATAATACTGAAGATGTTTCGGGTTTTGACCTACCTAAAACCGATGGCCCGTATGTGATAATGGTTGTTGGTGTAAATGGCGTTGGTAAAACAACCACCATTGGCAAACTTGCGTACCGCTTCAAAGAAGCCGATAAAAAAGTTGTTATTGGTGCTGCCGATACTTTTAGGGCTGCCGCTATTGAGCAACTCGAAATTTGGGCCGATCGCGTTGATGTGCCTATTGTAAAACAACGAATGGGCTCAGACCCTGCATCGGTTGCATACGATACGGTAGCTTCTGCAAAATCGCAGGGTGCCGATGTGGTTATTATCGATACAGCCGGGCGCTTGCACAATAAAGTTAACCTGATGAACGAACTTTCGAAAATCAAACGGGTTATGCAAAAAGTTGTGCCCGGAGCGCCCCACGAAGTGCTTCTTATTCTTGATGGTTCTACCGGTCAAAATGCTTTTGAGCAGGCTAAACAGTTTACGGCAGCTACCGAAGTTACAGCTTTGGCACTTACCAAACTTGATGGCACAGCCAAAGGTGGTGTTGTACTGGGCATCTCCGATCAATTTAAAATACCGGTTAAATACATTGGTATAGGTGAAAAAATGGAAGATTTGCAAATATTCCGCCGTAAACAGTTTGTGGAGTCTTTCTTTAATAAATAGCCATCCTGAAACCTGAATTGGAGCGTAGCGGAATCGAAGATCGGCGTATCCAAATCAACGGAACGCAGCGTAGTTAAACCTGAAATCTGAAACCTGAAATCTGAATCTTGAAACCCAAAACAATAAACATCGTAACACTGGGCTGCTCCAAAAACCTGGTTGATTCTGAACGGTTGATGCTTCAGCTTGAAGCGGCAGGTTATAAGGTTATGTTTGACAGCAACGAAGCCTCCGATATCGTTGTGGTTAACACTTGTGGCTTCATACTCGATGCCAAAGAAGAATCCATTGGGATGATCATGGACTATGTGGCCGAAAAGCAAGAGGGGAATATTGAAAAACTTTATGTTATGGGGTGCTTGTCGGCAAGGTACCGCGATGAGCTGGTCATGGAAATACCCGAGGTTGACCGCTTTTTTGGTAAGTTCGATTTTGATGATATTATTAATGAACTGGGAATACAAAAGCGCAAGGACTTGCTTTTTGACCGAAAACTGACAACCCCTGTTCATTTTGCTTATTTGAAAATTGCCGAGGGGTGCGACCGTACCTGTGCTTTTTGTGCAATACCCCAGTTTACAGGTAAGCATAAATCGGTGCCAATTGAAGAACTTATAGCCGAAGCACAAACACTGGCACATAAAGGGGTGAAGGAGTTGTTGCTCATTTCACAGGAACTTACATATTATGGCATCGACTTGTATAAATCGCGAAAATTACCCGAGTTGATTAATGAGCTGTCAAAAATTGATGGTATTGAATGGATAAGGCTTCACTATGCTTATCCGGCAGGTTTTCCGCTTGAATTGCTCGATGAAATTAAACAGAACCCAAAAGTTTGTCAATATCTCGATATCCCGTTACAGCATATTTCTACAACGGTGCTTAAAAATATGCGCCGCAATATAACCGAAGAAGAGACACGCGCACTGGTTTCTGAAATACGTAAGCGTGTTCCGGGCATAGCGCTTCGTACAACCTTTTTAGTAGGGCATCCGGGCGAAACCGAAGAAGATTTCAATAAATTGCTCGATTTTGTAAGGGAAGCTAAGTTTGACCGCCTGGGTGTTTTTCCTTATTCACACGAAGAAGATACCCCTGGATTTGCAAAACTGACGGATCATGTTCCAGATGAAACAAAGCAAGAACGGGCCAATATTTTAATGGATGTTCAACAATCTATCTCTGAGAGTATTGCTGCCCAAAAAGTTGGCAAATCATTAAAGGTAATCATCGACAGACAAGAGGGTGAATACTTTATTGGCCGCACCGAATTTGATTCGCCAGAGGTTGATGGTGAGGTGCTGATAAAAAATGGAAATCTCGAAATTGGACACTTTTATAATGTGCGTATTACATCTTCCGATATTTTTGACTTGTACGGAGTTGTTGTTTAAATAAACTATTTTTTAATGCTGCTGTTTTAGCTTTGTTCTGTATATTAATTTAACGGGCTAACATGGAAATAAAACTTGCCGGCAAATATTATTACCAACTTCATCAAAAAGAGCTCTTCAGGCTTTATGAAGATGCTTTTTCTAAAATACCGGCATTTCAGCTTGTCGATGAAAAATCATTGCTCAAATATTTCGACTCGATTTTTAACCACGGGTTTGCCATTTTTGCGTTAAAGCAACGCAGGCTTCGCGGTGCTTTGCTCTCAATGCCCTTGCTGTATGACGAACACGTGCCTGTTCGAATCCGGAAACAGTATTCTTTAACACGGTGTTTTTACATTGCTGAACTAATGGTTGATGAGTTGTTTCGTAATCAAGGGATAGGGCGAAACTTATTGTTTAAGTTTTTGGAGGAGGTAAACCTGAATCATTTTTCACATGCCTTTATCAGGGTTTGGGATGAAAATAAAGGGGCTATGGCATTATGCCGGAAAATTGGGTTTACTGAGGTTGCATCGATCGTCCAGCCTAAAATGAAAGCTAATGGCAGTGAGGTTCAAGATTTTAAAAAATTATATTTAGTGAAAGAATTAAAAAGATAATTCTTAACAATACTACCGCCATCCTTTTCTCGTTTCTATGATAAATCAACTATATTTGTAGCTTCATTGAATTAAACGAGATGGACTTTAATAAATTCATATTGAGGGTGATGGGTGCTTTGTTTTTAGTCTCTTTTGTTGGTATAACAGCATTAAGTGCACAAAACACCTTTCAAAATGTGAGCTCTGCTTATTCCACCGACTCTTTATCGGTCAATAATGCTGACAGTTTGTTTGTAACTTCAGATGATGATGAGGGTGAGTGGGCGCATTTAACAATTAATTCAGATAAAAGAATAAACAAATTACTCGAAATATCGAAAGAAGAAAATAAGCGTCAAGAAGGTATGTCGGGGTACAGGGTGCAGATATATCAGGGCGAAAAAGACAGGGCTTATGATTTTAAATCTGAATTTCTGCGCAAATATCCTGAATATAAAGTATATGTACTTTTTAAAACTCCCGATTTCAGGGTACGTATTGGTGATTTCAGGACCCGGAGTGAAGCAATAAAATTAAAAAATCTCATAGAAAAAGATTTTCCCAATTCGTTTATCGTTGAAGATTTTATAAATTTTCCCGAGCTAAAGACGGATTGAGGTGGTATGAACGATTGATGGTTTAAGATGTTAGAGTGAGTTGATAAAGCACGAATGTGGAGTGGCAATGATAAGGTTGCTTAAACCACTTGAATATTATAAAGAGAAGTACGGAACATGGATGTATGGGCTCAACAAGCTCTATTTGTTGATGGAAAAGCAACATAACAGGGGGCAGGATGGTGCCGGGGTTGTATCGCTCAAAATTGACAATACCCCGGGGCAGGAATATCTTGACCGTTACCGTTCGGTTAAACAGAATCCCATAAAAGATACCTTCGACCATATATTCAAACATTATAAAAAAGCAGAAAAAAAACATCCTGAATTTTTTGGCGACCCT
>JASMTI010000032.1:0-1672 GCA_041694375.1 Bacteroidales bacterium
CCAGGGCTGTTAAAGAACGGGGCACCGCAGGCGCCTTGTACAAAACCCAGTTCGTCAACTTTTGCATGTGCTGCATTCCGCATCTTCTCAGCTTTTTCGAGGTAACCGGATTCGAGCCACCCCGATTTTAACCCCCTGAAAATACCATAGGCAATCATTTGCGAAAGGTTGGTTTCCACAAAAGAATTGGTGTCGTTCACCACATTATGGAACAAGCCATCAGGCCGCAGGTGTTCCAGGCATCCGTCAATATTTTCTTGTGCATAATGTACAAGTTGTTCCCGCTCTTTTTCCATAGATTGCGGAAGGCTGTCGATAACGCGGGCATAGCTTGCAATGGCCCAGCCATTGCCCACACCCCAGAATTTTTTATTAATAAATTCATTCGTCCCGGCATGCCACCGGTGTGAAAATAGTTTATGCTTCCCGTTCCAGAGATATTTCCGGATGCCTTTAATTTGTTTAACGGCTTCAGCGTGTTCCCCGGCGGCACTTAAATATGGCGGGGCCATGTATATGGAGTCGACCCATATCTCGGGGGCATTCAGCGTGTGGTGAATAATGCCGTCTTCCGTGCGCGGCGCTTCATGCATTAAGTAATGCAGCATTTTTTCGTGGGCATCCAGCATTTTGCTGTCGTTGTTCTTTTTTGCCATTTTCAGCACCGCTTCGCCCGACGCTGCCGGGTCAGTAACACCATTGTCGGTGTATAAAACGGACAACCGGCCTTCATCTGTCTGCCTTAATACGGCTTCTTTTGCAAACAGGTAGGTTCGTTCATAATCGCCGGATTCGAGCAGGGCCTGCGCCGCCACACCATGTTCCCACGATGCCCGTTGCATGCTGAGCATGGCTGTTTTCACTTTGTCGGTGAGATTTTTGTTGGCAGGGGGATTTTGATGTTTGCAGCTTGATAATACCGGGCTACCGGCCGCGAAAAAAGCGCCCGCTGAAAAAGATTTGATGAAATGCCTGCGATTTTGCATGTTGTAAAAGTTTTCTTAACACCACTTTGTTGTTGTGCTATTTCTGAAATTTCTGTGGATTTATATGGACTACTTTTTTATTTTCTGATACAACCAAACCAGAATTTCGGTCAATCTTATTTTTTATCAATTGTTGGTAGTATAAAAAGGCTATACCCCACAGATAGGTCTAAAAATGTATTGTTTTTAAAGAATAAATGGAAACCTAATCCCACTAGTCCAACAATGAATATTAAAATGGCCAGAATAATGAAGAATCTTATACTTTTTTCATTTCGCTGGTATAATGGTAAATAGTTCTCTTCCCGATTTTAAGGGTTTGGTCTTGTTTTTTCATGTGATTGCTATATTGTATTCTTGAGATTTAGATTTTATTGACTCTTTAGTAAGATAACCGTTTTATTGCCTTTTATTGTCAGGGCAGGCTAATATGTTTAGTTCAAGGCCCTAATATCAACATGTGCAAGCGGTGCCTGATCGGGGACTAACTATCCGTATACCCGATTGTGCACTGGTATTTAGTTATTTATTTATCTTAACAAATTCTCTAAAGTTTCCTCGATTTATTATATATCCTTTTGCAGCATATGCATCTAAAAATTTTTGAGGAAATTTAGTCTTTTTGTCTTTCCATTTAAATTCAAATGCTGAAATGGCACCCTCTTTTTCTTCCACAAAATCAATCT
>JASMTI010000033.1:0-9201 GCA_041694375.1 Bacteroidales bacterium
CACGAAAGCCTTATGCAGGCATCCAATTTTATAGCAACAATTGAACAACGGCAAGGGTTAAAAGTGGCCTGTATCGAAGAAATTGCCTACCATAACGGCTGGATTGATGATGATAAGTTGAAAGATTTAGCTAAGCCACTGGAAAAAAACCAGTATGGCCAATATTTGCTTTCTTTGCTTAAAGATGATTTGTAAGATGTTTTTATCAAATATTTGATTTTCTTTGTATATTAAATTTGATTTTTGATTATATATGGATATAGAAAAAACGCCTATAGAAGGCTTGGTTATTATAAAACCTAAAGTTTTTCAGGATGACAGGGGATATTTTTTTGAAGCTTTTAATCAAAAAAAATTTGGAGAAAAAGGAATTAATTACAATTTTGTTCAAGATAACGAATCAGAATCGCAATATGGGGTAGTTCGAGGATTGCATTTTCAGGATGCACCACATGCCCAGGCTAAGCTCGTACGAGTATTACAGGGCAAAGTATTCGATGTGGCTGTTGACCTGAGGAGAAATTCACCAACTTATAAGCGTTGGTTTGGTGTTGAGTTGAGCGACAAAAATAAATATCAATTGATGATACCCCGTGGATTTGCACATGGATTTTCTGTTTTGAGCAATAAAGCTGTTTTTCATTACAAGTGCGATAATTATTATAACAAAGAATCTGAAAGGGGAATAATATACAACGATAAAACATTGAACATAGACTGGAAGCTAAACCCCAGCGATATGATTTTGTCTGAAAAAGACCAAATATTACCCGATTTTGGAAACAGTGTACACAATTTTTATTAGATAAGTAAAAACAATAAAATTAAATAAAAGTGAACAGTAAGATATTAGTTACAGGAGCAAATGGCCAGTTGGGAAACGAACTTAGAAGGCTATGCAAAAATTTTCCGGGTTTGGAATTTATTTTTACCGATGTTGATATGTTGGATATTACCAACCCCGATGCTGTATCGGTATTTATGGAAGCCAGTAAGCCTGCCATTGTCGTTAATTGTGCAGCCTATACCGATGTAGATAAAGCCGAAGATGATGTTAAAAACTCACGTAAAGTGAATTCACTGGCTCCCCAGGTTTTGGCAGCTGCATGTGCAATGCAAAGTGCGTTTTTAATTCATATTTCAACCGACTACGTGTTCGATGGAACTAAAAATGAACCTTATACCGAAGAAGATGAGCCTAATCCCCAGTCGGTTTATGGCAGCTCGAAGCTTGAAGGTGAAGAAAAAATACAAACGGTATTCGACGATTATGTAATTATTCGTACATCGTGGTTATACTCTGAATACGGAACTAATTTCATGCGTAAAATAATAAGCAAAGGCGAAGATAGCGAATTTGTTGAAATAGTTGACGATCAGGTTGGATCTCCCACGTATGCAAGGGATTTAGCCAATTCTATCATTGACATTATTGTAAAATCAATTTTGAACCCGCAGGCTTATCTGCCCGGCATTTATCATTATGCCAATCAGGGAAGCTGTTCATGGGCAGAATTTACAGAGGAAATTTTCAAACTGGCTAATGTCGATTGTAAAGTTGTACCGGTATCAACCGATAAATTTCCAACTAAAGCCAAGCGCCCGGCTTATTCGGTTCTCGACACACAAAAGGTGCGCTCATCATTTGGGATTGGTATTCCTAACTGGCGCGATAGTTTAAAAGAATGTATTTCACAGCTTAAAAGATAACAAGAATGGATAAAGCATTGATTGCAGAAGTTACTGAAAAAGCCAAGTATTGGCTCAGTGATTTATTTGATGGGGAAACACGTGATGAAGTACAAAAGATGCTCAGTGATGATGATAAATCTAATCTCATCAATTCATTTTATAAAGATTTGGAATTTGGCACAGGTGGCTTAAGGGGCGTTATGGGCGCCGGTACCAATCGGATGAATATTTATACCGTAGGTGCTGCCACACAGGGGCTTTCAAATTACCTGAAGAAAGAATTTGCCGAGCTTGACGAAATTAAAGTTGCCATTGGGCACGATTGCCGTAACAACAGCCGCAAATTTGCTGAAGCTTCTGCACAGATTTTTACTGCAAATGGCATTAAAGTGTACCTTTTTGAAGATTTACGCCCCACACCTGAATTGTCATTCGCGATTCGTGAATTAGGTTGCCAAAGTGGTATTATTTTAACGGCTTCGCACAACCCTAAAGAATACAACGGTTATAAGGCTTATTGGAATGATGGGTCGCAAATTGTTGCCCCACATGATAAGCTTATTGTTGAAGAAGTAAAAAACGTTACTGTTGATAAAATCAAATGGGATGGTAACGATAGCGATATAACAATTCTGGGTGAAGACTTTGACCAAAAGTTTATCCAAAAGGCAACTTCGGTAGTTATTAACCCCGATGTTGTGAATAAGCAGAGTGATTTAAAAATTGTTTTTACCCCTATTCATGGTACAGGCGTAAAAATTGTACCAGCAGCACTTGAGGCTTCTGGTTTTAAAAATATAATACATGTGCCCGAACAGGATGTGGTAAGCGGCGATTTTCCGACAGTGGTTTCCCCTAACCCTGAAGAGCCCGCAGCAATGGAAATGGCAATGGACAAGGCACGTGAAACCGATGCCGACATTGTAATGGCCAATGACCCTGATGCCGACCGTATTGGCGTTTGCACTAAAGATGATAATGGCAATTGGTTTATCGTTAATGGGAACCAAACAGCCTTGTTGTTTTTGTACTATATCATTACGCAGTACAAAGCTTTGGGCAAACTAAAAGGTAACGAGTTTGTAGTAAAAACTATTGTTACATCTGAGCTGATTGCTGAAATTGCACGTAAAAACAATATTGAATATTTCGATTGTTATACTGGTTTTAAATTTATTGCCGAAGTTATCCGCGATAATGAACCTGAGAAAAAATATATTGGTGGCGGTGAAGAAAGTTTTGGCTTTATGCCGGCCGATTTTGTACGCGATAAAGATGCTGTTTCATCATGTGTGCTTATGGCCGAAATTGCTGCATGGGCAAAAGACGAAGGGAAGTCATTGTACGACCTGTTGAAAGCCATTTACCTTGAGTATGGTTTTTCGAAAGAAAAAATGAAATACATTGTTCGCGAAGGTCAGCAGGGTGCTGTTGAAATTGAGAACATGATGAAAGGGTTCCGCTCTAACCCTCCACAGGAATTGGGTGGTTCAAAACTCGAAGTGGTCAAAGATTACAGTACTTTGATAGCTAAAAATGTGTTGACCGGTGGAGAGCAAAAGATTGACCAAAAGGTTACTTCAAATGTCCTTCAGTTTTTTACACAAGACGGAACTAAAATATCTGTCCGCCCTTCGGGAACTGAGCCCAAAATTAAGTTTTACATCGAAGTTAAAGGAGAGCTTAATTCGGTTGATGAGTTTGATGCGGTTAATGCAAAAGCCGAAGAGAAGGTAGATAATATCATGGATGAGCTTGTTAATCAATAGGAATAAGGTTTAACCAGAAAAAAATAATAACTGCCTGCTCATTTTTGGGCAGGTTTTCTTTTTTATTATGGAGCGTATAAAAAAAATATTCAACATAAAGTACCCGGTGGTTTCAGGGGGGATGGTCTGGTGTAGCGGCTGGCGTTTAGCTTCAGCTGTAAGTAATGCAGGTGGGCTCGGCTTGATAGGCGCAGGTTCAATGCACCCCGAAACGTTAAGGGAGCATATCAAAAAAGCTAAAAATGCTACCAATAATCCGTTTGGCGTAAATGTACCATTGCTTTACCCCGAACCCGAAAAAATTATGGATGTGATTGTGGAACAGGGGGTGAAAATTGTTTTTACTTCGGCCGGGAGCCCAAAAAAATGGACTCCTTTTCTACACGAACATGGCATTAAGGTAGCCCATGTTGTTTCGAGTGCAACATTTGCCAAAAAATCGGAAGATGCCGGTGTTGATGTGATTGTGGCCGAAGGTTTTGAAGCCGGGGGGCACGAAGGACGGGAAGAGACAACCACCATGAATTTAATACCGGCGGTGCGTAAGTCGGTGTCGTTGCCTTTGTTGGCCGCTGGTGGCATTGCCTCGGGTGAACAAATGCTTGCTGCAATGGCCTTGGGCGCCGATGGCGTGCAATTAGGCTCTTTATTTGCCTCTTCTAAAGAATCATCGGCTCACGACGAGTTTAAAAAACGCATTATTGAGACTGGTGAAGGTGGTACAAAGCTGGTGTTAAAACAACTGGCCCCGGTGCGTTTAATTAAGAACGAATTTTACCAACAGGTTGAAGATGCTGAAAAGCGGGGTGCATCATTAGACGAACTTAAAATGTTACTTGGCCGGGGAAGGGCAAAACAAGGGATGTTTGAAGGCGATATGAAAGAAGGTGAGCTGGAAATTGGCCAATGCGCATCGCTTATTAACAACATTGAACCGGTTAAGGTGATATTTGAGCGTTTGCTCGATGAATACAATCTTGCATATAACCGTTTGTATGCACCATCTGTTTTTAATAAATAACATTTTATAACCATATAAGAATTATAAGTTCATTTAAGTTGGCCTTATATGTTCTCCTATGTCTTATATGGTTTTATCAATGAGAAAAGCGCTTGTTATCAATGCTCGTTTCATCTATGAAATGCAAACAAAGATTATTTTATTATAAAAATTGGGTGCTTTGGGTAAACTTAAGAAACATTTGCTTGTTTTTTATAGAAATATTTAGGAACATTACAATCTCATAAAATCAAATGGAGAAATACACACTACATATTCATTTATTGGGCAGCAACTATTGTTGTTGTTCTTGTTGTTGCTGTAAATAGCTGTTTCTTTTCAATATTTCTATTTGTAATTTATCCTTTTTTATAATTTTAAGTTTCACATAACAGATTGGTATTATGAGCAATGTCAAAGATATTAGCCAGTTAATTGGCAAAACACCGTTGGTTAAATTAAACCGTATGGCTGTTGAGTGCGATGCAGATGTTTACGTCAAGCTTGAAAGCATGAACCCCGGTGGCTCGGTGAAGGACCGTTTGGCACTGGCCATGATTAATGCGGCCGAGGAAAAAGGTTTGGTTGATGGTGAAACTACCATAATTGAACCAACCAGTGGTAACACAGGAATTGGTTTGGCCATGATTTGTGCTGTGCTCGGATACAAGTTAATCATAGTAATGCCTGAAAGTGTTTCGGTTGAGCGTCGATCAATACTTAAGGCATACGGTGCCGAGTTGTACCTGACCCCTGCCGATAAAGGGATGAAAGGTTCTATAGCCAAAGCAAATGAGTTGGCCGGGGCAGAAAAAAAGTCTTTTATACCCATGCAGTTTGAAAACGAAGCCAATGCCGAGTTTCACCGAAAAACCACAGGTCCTGAAATATGGGAAGACACGAATGGTGAGGTAGATATTTTTGTGGCAGGTGCCGGGACCGGAGGCACTATTACCGGCGTAAGCGAAATGCTTAAAAGTGTCAAAAGTTCAGTAACGTCGGTAGTGGTTGAGCCGGCTGGTTCGGCAGTGATTTCTGGAAAAGAGCCCGGGCCGCATAAAATTCAGGGGATAGGTGCCGGCTTTATCCCAAAAGTTCTTAACAAGGATGTTATTGATGAGATTTTCACGGTCGAAAATGAAGAGGCATTTGAATATGCATTGCGCTTGGTCCGCGAAGAAGGGATTTTTTCCGGTATTTCGTCAGGGGCTAATGTGTTTGCAGCTTTGGAACTGGCTAAACGCCCCGAAAATAAAGGCAAAACAATTGTTACAATTGTATGCGATACCGGCGAACGTTATTTAAGTACACCATTATACAATACCGATGTCAACAATAAATAATAAAGAAATATCAGAAAGGCTCCGTGATTCAGTAAACCGGTTGTCCGAAAAAGAATCGTACAACAGCGTTTGCCACGAGCATGAAGTAGGTGAACCTATGCCTTCAACCGAAAAAATGGGTGTCCTTGTAAATAAAATACGGGAGATAATTTTTCCGGGGTATTTTGGTTCAACAACACTCGACCCTGTTGCTATTAACTATTATATGGGGGTTTATGTAGATGAAGTTTTTGAAATGCTAAGTGAGCAAATACTGGCAGGCTTATGTTTTTCATGCAGTGAAAAAAATGCAAAAAAACATGATTTACCCGAAAATACCAGGGTGTCGAAAGAAAAGGCAGCTGAATTTATTAGTTTTCTGCCCGAGCTTCGCCGGCTACTGTCGTGTGATGTAGAAGCTGCATATTATGGCGACCCGGCTGCACAGGGGCGGGGAGAGGTGATATTTTGTTATCCAGCCATCCGTGCCATTTCAAGCTATCGGATTGCCCATAAGTTGTTGCAAATTGAAGTGCCACTTATACCCCGTATCATTAGTGAAATGGCTCATTCTGAAACAGGAATTGATATTCATCCACGGGCGCAAATTGGCGAATACTTTACCATTGACCATGGCACGGGCACCGTTATAGGGGCTACATGTATAATTGGCAATAACGTGAAGTTATACCAAGGGGTTACCCTCGGGGCAAAAAGCTTCCCGCTTGACGATAAAGGGAACCCGATTAAGGGGATACCGCGTCACCCAATTATTGAAGATGATGTGGTTATATATGCCCAGGCCACTATTTTAGGGCGCATTGTTGTAGGCAAAGGTTCGGTTATAGGCGGAAACGTATGGGTGACAAACGATGTGCCACCAAATTCAAAAGTGCTCCAGATGAAGCCGCGTAGTGCAAGTTTTATCGACGGTGCTGGAATTTAATCACTCAAATTGTGAGGTTATACTAAAATAAATATGGATATTTGAACCCTTAATTGATGTGGTTAAAATAATACTTGAATGAGTGCTGAAAAATTAACGATGCTTGCCAAGACCTTTTCAGGTTTGGAGAATGTTTTAAAAGATGAGTTGTTGCAAATTGGGGCAACAAATGTTGAGCCCGTAGTAAGGGGGGTGAAATTTTCCGGTACAAAAGAAACATTGTACAAAGCTAACTTTTGTTGTCGTACGGCACTTCGGGTACTTATGTTTATAGGTGAATACAAGGTTAAAACCACCGAAGATCTGTACCGCAGTGTTTATAACATCGATTGGAGTGAGATATTTGACCTGAGTCAAACTTTTGCTATTAACAGTACCGTTAATTCGGAAGCGTTTAACAATTCGATGTTTGTTAGTTTGAAAACTAAAGATGCAATTGTTGACCAGTTCAGGAAGAAATTCAACAAACGCCCCTCGGTAAATCCTGATAATCCCGATATACATATTAATGTGCATGCTTCGGCCGATACTTTAACCGTGTCGCTCGACAGTTCAGGTGAATCGTTGCACAAGCGGGGGTACAGGGTTGGACAAAATGAAGCTTCGATGAGCGAAGTTTTGGCTGCCGGAATACTTAAAATTGCAGGGTGGAAAGGTCAAACCGATTTTTATGATACCATGTGCGGGTCAGGAACCATACCCGTTGAGGCTGCTTTAATTGCACGTAATATACCACCGGGTATGTTCCGTCAGGAGTTTGCATTTGAAAAATGGAAAGATTTTGACCCTGAGCTGTTTGAAGAGATTTATAACGAAGACTATGAGGTTCCTTTCGGGCATCAAATTTATGCTTCAGATATCTCATCTATTAGTATTCGAGTTTCTGAAAAAAATGCTAAAAGTGCAGGGGTTTTGAAAGATATTGATTTTGAAGTTGCCGATTTTTCAGCGTTAAAACCTAAGGGTGAAAAGGGGCTGCTTATTATCAACCCGCCTTATGGTGAGCGTATGCGCGAACGACAGGTTGAGCCGCTTTATACCATGATAGGGGATACACTCAAAGCTAATTTTGCTGGTTTCAGGGCCTGGATATTTAGTAGTTCAGAACCGGGTTTTAAAAATGTAGGGTTGCGCCCGTCACAAAAAATTAAACTATACAACGGTCCGTTAGAGTGCAGTTTTAGAAATTACGAATTGTACGATGGCTCGATGAAGGCCAAAAAACAACCCGGTGGAAGGGCTGATTTTAAAAAAGAAGGGTATAAGCCCAGGCGAAATGACGGGGGTTTTAAAGGTGGAAATGATAAAAGGAGGTTTAGAGATAATAACAAAAAACAGTAGCAGGAGCTACTGTTTTTTGTTATCGGTGTGTTCTGTAAATCTTTACAGGTATTGGAAAATGCTTTAAAAATTATGATGATGTTTTGTTGCTTCTTTAAAGTAAGCAATACCTGCTGCTATTAAAAAAACGCCCAGTGCAATTAATAAATAAGCCATTGTGTGTGTTTTTTGATTTAAGATGTTGCAAGTTATGCTATTGTATTGAAAATGTAAATATTACAGCCAATTATTTTTGTAAGTGTCGTTGTTTAATTGATAAACGTAAGGATTTTGTTGATGAAATGTCGTTTTGTTTACATGAACGTTTAGTGTGGTTTAATTAATAAAGCGTAAAATTCAAAGATGATACTTGTGTTGTTTTATAGGTCATCTTTTTTCTTGTAATCAAAAACTATTTTTTCATCAGTATTATATTCATAGTCAACTGCTTGATTGTTTTCATCATCGTTGTCGCCTTCAGTTTCATCATCATCTTCCTCTTCGTCTTCCCAATCATAATGAGGTGTTGGAGGGCCATGTTTATAGAATATGGCAGCCAATATTGTACCTGATACAGCGCCCATTAAATGCCCGTCCCATGAAATTCCTTCTTCAATTGGGAACAAACCCCAGATGAAACTTCCATATAAAAAGATAATAATAAGGGAAATGGTTAGCAGTCGTACATCTTTCCTGAAAATGCCCGATAACATTAAAAAAGCAGCCAGCCCGTATATGATACCACTTGCCCCGATATGCCATACAGCCCGCCCGCCAAGCCATAGCAAAATACCTGATAAAAAATAATTGATGAAAAAAATGGGCATGGCAAGTTTACGGTAAAAAAAGAAAAGTGCAGTTGACAATACCAAAAACGATACAGAGTTACCAATTAAATGCCCCCAGTCGCCATGTATCAAAGGTGACAATAAAATTCCCCAAAGCCCTTTGGCATGCCTTGGGTACATGCCCAACTCAACAAAGCTGGTTCCAAGTAGCGTTTCAGAAAGTTTTATTAGCCACATTATTACTAAAAACAGCACAGGAATA
Source organism: Bacteroidales bacterium (assembly GCA_041694375.1). Lineage (GTDB taxonomy): Bacteria > Bacteroidota > Bacteroidia > Bacteroidales > Prolixibacteraceae > Roseimarinus. The sequence goes on from JASMTI010000033.1 coordinate 9,100, forward strand.
AACAAGCTGTACTTGAAAATTTTCTTTTCCAATTTTGCCTGTTCTGTTGAGATTGGTTGTGGATAATATCTGAAAGTTAGTTTAGGCATGTAAAAGCTGGTG
>JASMTI010000034.1:0-7501 GCA_041694375.1 Bacteroidales bacterium
ATTGCCCCTATGAGCCCGATAAGCAATACTACAATCCCCCACGTCATCTTCTTCAAATCATTATCAATTTTATCCATCTGCTGCGGTCTTTCTAAATTTTTCGGAAAAGTATAGACTTCGGGAAACATAGGGTACCCAAATAATATCAAACATAGGTGTCAAGCTTCCCGCGTGGGTGAAATATTTCCCAAAGCGCGGGGTTTATTTCTCATTGCTAACCACACAACACTCAGAATATGGAAGATAACCCCAACGCGCAGTTCCTCATTTAATTTTAGTTAATTGTAAAGTTGACTTGTATTATTTGATGGCAACCGGCATAGATAAAAAAGTCAGGCAGCACTATAATTTTACAATTCGAGAGACTAATGTTATAAGGTTTCTGAATAAAGAATTTTCCCTTGATGAGATGGTAAAAAATTGGTATGGATAACATCCCGATTTATGAAATAGTACTTTTTTTTGTAATTTTATAATTACTGCAAACAACTAAATACCAACAAAAAACATGTTATGAATTTAAAATTACTTCTTCTCTTTATCCTGCTTTTATCGTTGAACGTCATAAAAGCTCAACCCCTTACTCATATAAATGATGATAATACCATTTTGCTTATGCATTTTGATGGCAACCTGACCAACATATCGAATTTGAGTGATGACGGCAATGCCAACGGGAACGAGATCATATATAGCGATAATAGTCTTGAAGGATTCGGACAGTGCATTGAGCTCGACGGCTCATCGTATTTAACCGTTCCACATCATCCCAGTTTTAATTTATATGACGACTGGACCATTGAAGCATGGATTAAGGTCACAGCATTCAATCCGGGTATCCAATCGATAATCGTTAGAAAACCAGGCGATAACGACGAATACTTTTCAAGTTTTGCCCTTGAGCTAAACCCCTGGTGGGGCAATGTTTTGCATGGGTATTATTTTACGAATAATGACAACCGTAAGAATGTGATTGACAGCTCACCAGAACTAGATCAGTGGTACCATGTTTCATTTACAAGAGATCAATCGAATTCTGAAATCAAAATTGTAGTACACGATCAAAACTGGAATCAGGTTTCGTCAAATTCAAGAACTTTCTCCGATGAAGAAGTATTACTAAACAACCAAGACATTAGAATTGGTGAAGCATTTGAGGGATATATTGATGAGTTAAGAATTAGCAATGTGGTTAGAGAACCCAAAAGCTACCTAAAGCTTACTGCTCCAAGTGCAGGAGATAGCTTAAAAGCCGGGAACAACTTCCAAATAAGGTGGATAAGTGAAGGGATTGAACAGGTAAAATTAGAATACAGGGAAACGAGCTCTGAACAATGGCAACTAATTGACGACCAAATAAGTGCTGACGATGGAATTTATTTGTGGTCTGTACCCATTATTACCACCGATCAATGTCAAGTAAGAATATCCGACCCTTCAGATTCAAGTATATATGATATATCAGACGGAACGTTCTATATTGGAAGTTTTGGATCAAATATTCTTGCACGTAAAAATGTTCTTCTTTACTACAACGAAGGGAATGAAGCAAATACCGAAATGGTAGCCGATGTGATTCAGGACCGAATAGATTATTTGGAAAGGTATAACTTTATTGCTGTTGAGGAAAACATTTACACCTTTAACTACTGCAAGGATATTGATGAATTTAACAGCAAAAAACCCAATGATGTAGAAGATTTCAAAACATCGTACACATTAGATGGTGAAATATATTTTGTTGAACCGATAACAACAGAACAATCTGAAATTTTTGAAAATATCAACCAGTCTGCATTATTCGGTCTTGGCACCCTGCTCATAAACGAAATCTATGGAAATAGTTTACTCGAAGAGTGGCTGGAATACGGATTTGCCTCATTCCAGGCTGACGTTGGGCCCGGTCAAGACTATTTAAAATCGCAGGTTAATGACTTTGGACGTAAACCGGTAATTGGCGAATTAAACGACTGGGAAAATATATCTGGATTTGATAAATATGCATTTGCGCATACCGCTTTTGAATTTATTGCACTACAGTTTGGTTACCATAGTTACCTACCTAATTATTCTTTGAATTTTGAGCAAAATGCATATAATTTCAGAACTATTGAAGGTGAAGATGAATTTAACGAAGTATGGCATACGAATCTAGACCTTTTCTATCTAAACGATACTCATCTCATAAAAAAGCAAGGGGAAAATGAATCGTTCATATTTTATATGGCTGACGAAGACTTGCAGTATCTTGATCACTTTGACAGCTTAATGACTGATACTTATCAACGATACAAAAGTCACTTTGGTACCGAACTACGCTGGAAGTTGAATTTCTATATTTTTCCATCTATTTGCGAATACTCGTATTCGAAAGGACTTGATGAATGTGACCGATGGAAGCAGGGTGAATCAATTGGCCCGGATATATTTCAAATGTATACCCCAAGAGAAAAAGATAATGACAGCGGTATGGATTTTATTGCCATGCACGAGTTCAGTCATAGCTATAACGATTATATCGCACCGATTGGATCCATAGGACCTGGCTGGTTCAGCGAAGGGTTTGCTATGTTTATGCCTGGTGGATTATTGACTGACCAACAAATAAACCAGATGAAGACTCAAGTAACAGAGCATGTAGAGGGATTTAAAAACAGACTTGGAGGATACCCAAATGCTCAAGAAATGAATGACTATGAATTTTTGATGGATAATGGAATAGACGATTACTTGATGGGGCATATCATCCTTGACTTTATTGTTCGCAAAAATGGTTTTGAAGGTTTAAAAGCATACATGGAAAGTGGTTATACGAATTATTCCGCAATTGGTCATGAGGACGCAGATGCATTTATTTCCGGCTTTTTTGATTTTTATGAATTGACCTATAAAAATGTAGAACTTCCTTCTTATTTTAAAGATTATGATGAATTTATCGCTCAACTCACAATGCTCACTCAATCAACAGACAAAGCGGCAGAACTCGACAATTTCTGGGATGAGCTGACTTCTTCCGGCAATTTCCCCTTTGCCATCGACAACCAAGTGGCTTTCCTATACCGTGGTGAAGCCAACACGGTAAGCTGGGCCGGTGATTTTAATGCCTGGGACCCAAATGCTGATATGGGGGTTAGGCTTGGCGTAAGTGATATTTGGCTATTGGAAAAGGAATTCCCGTCAGACGCCAGAACGGGCTATAAAATCGTATTAAACGGAAGCGAATGGATCGCCGATGAACATAACCCCTACCCTGAAACTGCCGAGTGGGGCAATTCTGACTTGAGAATGCCTGATTATGAAATACCTGATGAAACAATCATACGACCTTCAATTCCAAAGGGCGAATTATCCGATAATATTTTAATATTTAGTTCTAATTTGAATTACGATTGTCAGTATAGAGTTTATACGCCAGCCGGATACGATGACATGACCGATTTGCCAGTAATTTTTGTAACCGATGGATTTACATTCTCCAACGATTCATTAGGGAAAATGAAGACCATACTTGATAATCTGATTTACGATGAAAAAATAAAGCCAACGATAGCAGTATTCCTTGATCCGCGAGATCCTGATAATTTATCATTCAACCGACGAAGCAATGAATATCGTAACAACATCAATTTTGTGAATTACGTAACACAGGAGATGATTCCCGAAATTGATGCTGCCTATAAAACAAGTGCCAATGCCACTGACAGAGCAATTGCAGGCTATTCTTATGGAGGATACAATGCAGCTTATTTCTGCGCTATGGCCGGAGATTATATAAAAAATACGGCGATTCTTTCACCCATCATTCATCCCAACCCACCCGATGGCGGATACAACATTTATGATGATTTGATGGCGGCAGACTTAACAGATACAAAGATATATATGAGTTATGGGATTTTTGATACCCGCGAAGTAAGATACTTTAATGATCTGGAAGATATTTTTAATCAAAAAAACAAGGAATTCAAATTTGACATTGTAAATCAAGGACATACCCTTCCTAATTGGAGTAGTGTAATTGGTAATGCGCTCCAGTATTTCTTCTCCGAGAATTATGTTCCGGCAATTACCGATATTCCTGATCAAACCATTGATGAAGGCGATGCTTTTACTGTTATTCCATTGGACGATTACATTACAGATGTTGACAACACCGCTTCTGAAATTAACTGGACCTTCAGCGGCAACAATGAACTAAACATCGAGATTGATGCAACCAGGATAGCGACCATTTCTGCACCGAGTAGCAAATGGAATGGAACCGAAACCGTTACTTTTACTGCAACCGACCCGCATGGCGCAAACGTGAGTGATGAGGTAGTATTCACCGTAAATGAAAAAACAGCCATAAACGAGCCTCGAAGTGCGTTAATTTATTCCATATATCCTAACCCGGCGTCAACAAAAGTTACTATTACCGTTCCTGAAGAAGTTGATCTTAAAATATTTACGATTTCAGGTCAAAAGGTGTTGCAAGAGAAAATTTCAAAAAACAAAACCATTAATGTAAATCACTTTCAAAAAGGTATTTACATTGCATTATTCACATCGAACAATGAAACAAGAATCCATAAATTCATCATTGAAAATAAAACCGAAAAATAAACAGATGAATAACAACTAACTATCAACCCTGTTTATTCTTCGAATATTCAGAAGCCGTCATTCCATACTGCTGTTTAAAACATTTCCTGAAATGGGACAAATCTTTAAAACCAACCGAGTAAGCAACCTCCGAAACGGTCATTGTTTTTTGCTCCAGAAGCTGGACGGCCCTTTTCAACCTTATATTCCGAATAAACTCTTTAACAGTCATGTCGGTTAAAGCACTTAATTTTCGGTAAAGCTGCATTCGGCTCACGCCTACCTCGGCCGCAAATTTTTCAATGTCGAGTTCACTGTTTGGGATATTTTTTTCAGCGACCTGCATTACACGTTTTATGAACTTTTCATCGGGAGAAGCAACTTTAACATTTTCAGGCTCAAACCTCAAATTACCGGTATACCGTTTCTTTAATGCCTCCCGCATTTCAGCTATGTTGTTTATTTTGGTTTCAAGAATTGATAAGTCAAACGGTTTTGTAATATAATCATCAGCACCACAAGACAAGCCCTCGATTTCATTTTCTCTTGATTTCAGTGCTGTTAAGAGCAGAACCGGGATATGAGAAGTACGCTCGTCGTTTTTTACCCATTTGCAAAACTCATATCCATCGGCATCGGGCATTAAAACATCACTAATAATGATATCGGGGATTGTCTCAAGCGTTTTCTCCCATCCGGTTTTTCCATCTCCAGCTTCAACAACATGATATTTATCTGAGAAGTGGCTTTTAAGTAAGTTTCTTACATCGGGGTTATCTTCAACAACCAATAAAATTTTATCCGAAGCATTTTCAACATATAAATCAGGAACATTTTTCTTTTCATCTTTGACCACAGTCTGTAGTGGCAGGTTTTCTGCAAGTGGGCTTTCTGCTACATCGCTCAAATACGGCAACCATACCGTAAATTTTGTCCCCCGTCCAACTTTACTGTCAACAAATATTTTACCCCGGTGCAACTCAATCAGCTCTTTTGAATATGCCAGGCCAATTCCGGTCCCTGCGGTTTTGTTGTTATCATTATCCTGGAAAAAACGGTTAAAAACCCGGGTTAAATTCTTTTTGGCAATTCCCCGGCCCGAGTCACTAACCGTTATCTGAATATACTGCCGCCCGTTGTTTTCCTCTATACTTACATCTTCGTCGGTATCAAAAACAAGAGAAAGGTACACCCTTACACTCCCGCCTTTTGAAGTAAACTTAACAGCATTCGACAATAAGTTATTTACAATTTTTTCCAGTTTATCCGAATCAAAACGAGCCATTAATGCCTTGCGCATTGATTTAAAACTCAACTTTATTTCTTTTTCTTCGGCATAAACATCAAACGAATGCACCACCTCATCGATAAAACGCACAATATCCCCCTCCGAAAGCTCAAGTTTGAGGTTTCCGGTTTCAAGCTTACGGTAATCGAGCAATTGGTTTATTAAGCGATCGAGCTGTTTGGTGTTCCGGTACATCATTTCAACATGCGAATCGATTTGTTCAGGAGGGATTCTTTTATTCTTTAATTTCTCAAGAGGAGCAAGTATTAATGTTAAAGGTGTACGGATTTCATGCGAAATGTTTGTGAAGAACTTCAGTTTTAGCATATCGAGTTCATGCAACTTTTTAGCTTTCAACCTTTCAATAACAAGATCGTTCTTCATTTTTTCGCGGTAAAGCACCAATTGGATCAATGCAAAGATCATCATCATCACAATAAAAAGAACGAGAGACCTAAACCATGTCGTTCTCCAAAATGGGGGCAAAATAGTTATCGGAAGCGATATTTCTGCATTTTTCAGTTTTATCCCGGGAACAACCCTTTTTATCCGAAGGATATAACTGCCCGGGTCGAGGTTCGTGTAGGTCGCTGTCCGCTGGGTTGAAGGTTCATTCCAATCGTTGTCAAAACCTTCGAGGTAATAACTGTACAAATTCCTTTCGCTGTTGATATAGTTCAGGGCCGCAAATTCAAAAGTTATCACTTTCTGATCATAATCCAAGACCAATTTTTCAGTTTCATTTATATTCTTTTTCAAAACAGCAGACTCACCATCAGTAACATTAACCTCGCGGTTTAATATCCTAAAATCGGTAAATACCAATGGCACTTCAGCATTATTAACCTGCACCTGGGCCGGATCAAAAATATTAAAGCCTGAAATCCCACCAAACACCAATGTCCCATCTTTCCGCTTCAATGCTGCACCATACGAAAACTGGTTGTTTCGTAACCCGTCCTTGCTATTATAATTTCGTATGATTTCTGTTTCAGGCACAAATTCTGAAAGCCCGTTTGTGGTACTCACCCACAAATGATTCCCGCTATCTTCAAGTACACAAAGTGCCTGGTTATTGGCCAGCCCTTTACTGGTATCGTAATATTTTATGGCACCTGTTGGCAAATCATAAAGTGCCAGTCCATGGTTCACGGTTGCCACCCAAAACCGCCCCTTGCTATCTTCATAAACAGAGCGTGCATATTCATCAAACCGGTATATTTTTTCTGTATCAATATTGTAAACAATAACTTCACTTGGGGTACCCATCCACAAATTCTGCTTCGAGTCCATTTCAACCCAGTTTACCTGATCACCAAACAAATGATCAAAATGAGTAATTTCGAATGTTTCGGGGTTTATGCGGTCTAACCCGCCCCAGCTGGCTACCCATATATATTGCAGATGGTCAAGCTCAACATCCATTACCTTATTGTCCAACAGCGATGATGGAACATCAGGATCATGGCTCAGGTTTTTAATTTTGCCACTTTCGAGGTTTAAAATATCAACGCCCCCCCAAAACGAACCAATCCATAAGTTTCCCAGGCTGTCGGGCTGAAAAGCCTTGATACAATTACGGGACAGGCTATTGGGATCGTCAGAATTGGACATCAAATACCTGTATGT
>JASMTI010000035.1:0-19613 GCA_041694375.1 Bacteroidales bacterium
AATTGACAATAATAATTACATACCCCGTTCCTACGGAACTTATCCCCCGCCACATTCCAAACCGTCGGGTTGAAACCCGACGCTAGAATATTATACCGTTCTTATCGGAACTAAACGGACAACAGGTTTCCAACCTGTATTATACGAAACAAAACTAATAACCAATGACTAATTACCAATTATTTCCATTGGTTAAAGATTGCAGTTTATTGGTGAGTTATATCTAAAATTAAAACATGATTATCTGAAATAAGAAATCCAATGACTTCGTGGAGTTTACTTTTACGGTGAATTATGAAACCTAAGATTAAACGATGAAACGAAACAAACCAAACTGAAGTAATTAATATATACCTTTATAAATTCATAACATGCGCATTAAAAATCTTACAATTAAACAATTTACGATGTTGGCAACCTTTATGATGATGTTTTCGTCTATTGGGTTTAGTGCAGAAAATCAGGGCGGGGGCCAAAACCCGGGTAACACACCTGTATTTAGCAAGTTTGTATACGAAGGGGATGATCAGGTTTACAAAGATTATCCATTGGAAGATGATGAATTTTACAATCCAATACTTCAGGGATGTTATCCCGACCCGGCAATTGTGCGCAGGGGCGGTGATTATTTTATGGTACACTCTTCATTTGCCATGTTCCCGGGCGTTCCAATTTTTCATAGTACCGACCTGGTGAACTGGAAACAAATTGGACATGTACTTGACCGCGAATCGCAACTGAAAGTTCATGACACTGGGGTAAGCGCGGGAATTTATGCCCCGGCCATTAAATATAACCCCCACAATGAAACATTCTACATGATAACAACCCAATTTGCCGGGGGAATTGGCAATATGGTTGTAAAAACCAAAGATCCGTTCAAAGGTTGGAGCGATCCGTATAAACTAAAATTTAATGGTATTGACCCGTCTTTGTTTTTTGATGATAATGGTAAGGCTTATGTGGTACATAACGATGCGCCTGATCGGGAAAAAGAGCTTTATCGTGGGCATCGGGTTATCAAAATTTGGAATTATGATCTTGAAAAAGACCAGGTAATACCAGGCACCGATAAGATTATTGTTAATGGTGGGGTTGATATTAATGAGAAACCTATTTGGATTGAGATGCCACATATATACAAGAAAAACGGACGCTATTATTTGATGTGTGCCGAAGGTGGCACAGGTGGCTGGCACAGCGAAGTGGTATTTGTTAGCGATAAGCCCCGGGGGCCATATGAACCTGCCCCCTCTAACCCTATCCTGACCCAGCGTTATTTTAGCCCCGACCGGGACAATAAAGTTGACTGGGCTGGTCATGCCGATTTGGTTAAAGGGCCTAATGATGAAAAATATTACGGCGTATTTTTGGCTATTCGTCCGAATGAAAAAGACCGTGTGAATACAGGCCGCGAAACATTTATCCTGCCGGTTGACTGGAGTGGGGTGTTTCCGGTGTTCGAGAATGGTTTGGTGCCCATTGAGCCTAAACTTAAGATGCCGGCCGGCGTTGAAAACAAAACAGGAGAAGATGGCTTTTTTCCGAATGGTAATTTTACGTTCACCGAGAATTTTGATGGTGAAAACCTTGATTACCGGTGGATTGCCATGAGGGGACCGCGTGAAAAGTTTATCTCATTTACTGAAAAGGGGGTACAGATAAAACCTTTCAAAACAAATATCAAAGCTATTGCCCCGGTTTCTTCATTGTTTCAAAGACAAATGCACGATGATTTTACAGCTACTGCAACCCTTGAATACAATCCTGAATCTGAAAATGATTTAGCCGGATTGGTTTGTTATCAAAGTGAAAGCTTCAACTATGTTTTTGGTATCACGAAAAAGGGTGATGATTATTATCTGTTATTGGAAAGAACCGAAGATGGTGAATCAAAAATATTAGCAAGCAAAAAAATTAATGCTAACAAACCAGTACACCTTCAGGTTGATGCTGAAGATGACGATTATCGCTTTAATTATTCGCTTGATGGTAAAAAGTTCAAGAATTTGGGCGGAACGGTATCGGGCGATATTTTGTCAACGAATGTGGCCGGAGGTTTTACCGGTAGCCTTATTGGTTTATATGCTACATCTTCAAATGATGCCAAACCTGAATAAGCAATTATTATTAAACTAAAATAAACCGACCTGACAATGAAGTATTTATTTTTTATAGTATTTATTTATAGTGTAAGTTTATTGAATGCACAGAACCTGCCTGTTGAAGCTTTTCAGCAGGTAGAAACTTATATAAACCCGGTTATGCCCGGCGACCACCCCGATCTTACCCTTTTTAAGGATGGGGATGATTTTTATTCCTGTGGTTCCAATTTTCATTTTGCACCTTATCTGCCTATTCTGCATTCTACCGATTTGGTACATTGGGAAGAAGTTTGCCGGGTTATACCACCTGATTGGGACGGTATCATCAGCGATGAGCCCCAGGCAGGAACATGGGCTGGTGTGATAACCTATTTTTATGGTTCATACTGGATTTATTTTTCGAATACAGCCGGGGGTGGCCAGTATTTCTGTAAAGCCGATGACCCTGCCGGCCCGTGGAGTGAACCGGTAAAAATGCAGCGGACAAACCAAACAGGTCTCGAAGGGTACGACAATTCTATTTTTGTTGATGATGATGGTACACCATATATGCTTATCAAACCAGGACAGAATGTAAACCGTATTCAGGAAATCAACGAAAACGGCCATTTAACAGGTGATGTTTTAAACCTCGACTGGGTTAACGAAGACAATAAATACAGTTGGGCCGAAGGGCCGGTAATGTGCAAACGCGATGGGTGGTATTATTACTTTATTGCCGGCAATGTTTATGGCGGGCAGTATGTGTTGCGTTCACAAACGCTTACCGACGACCCGGAAAGTTGGGAAGAAATGGGCGACTTTTTTGCGCCGGTGAGCGATGGTGCGGTTACTTTTCGTTCGCCAAACCACATCGCACAGCCTTTTCAGCTCGATGACGGTACATGGTGGACCATCTCGCACAGTTACGAAGGAAATGGAAACAACGACTGGAATGGTCAGGGAAGGCAGGGGCTGCTTAACCGTGTTGTTTGGGATGAAGATGGAAAACCAACCGGGGTGGCACCTACTTCAACCCCGCAACTAATGCCCGATTTGCCTAAATCAGGCATCGACTGGAAAACACCGCGCTCCGATTATTTTGAGAATGATTCCATCGAACTTTCATGGCATTTCCTTAACCTCGATGCGGCTAAAAAATATTCTCTAACTGATAAACCGGGGTGGTTAACACTAAAACCCGGATCCGGGAAAACGCATATTCTTCATAAAGAGGCTCGTCACCATTATGCAATTGTTACAAAATTAGATTTTAACGCAAATGCAAATGGCGAAGAAGCCGGTATTTATTTTACGAATGGAAATGAATCGATAACGGCTGAATTTTACAGTGGCTACTATGGTGGAAAGAAAATTGGCTGCCGGTTTTTAGATACCCATGTTGAAATAGAAAACAGCGTAGGTAATGAATTGTGGTTGAAAGTTGAACGTAATAACCACAGCTTAACCGGTTATTACAGCTCAAACGGTATTACATGGATGCCAATAGGCGAAACCATTCAGGTACACGACCTTGATGGTGCCCAGGAGAATTATAATTGGTGGGTAGGGACAAGTAACGGCTTGTATGCCTCAGAAAAAGAAGCCCGTTTTGATATGTATGCCTTTAAAGATGGCTTTTCTGAATTGCCGGTATTGGGCTATAATAATTATTTCGGGTTGCTGACTAACGGATCAGGCGATAACCGCGGCATGATTAACAGCACCGATAAAGGTGGCTGGTTAATGCTTGCCGGGGTCGACCTCGGATATGATCAACGCTTGCCGGCAGCGGTTGAGGTTGAAGCTGTGCCTGAAAATGGTGGAATTCTTGAAATATGGATTGATGATATTGAAAAAGAAGGCACAAAACTGGCTGCAATTGAAATTTCCGGTTCAGGCAATGAAAACCAATGGCAGAAGTTTAGTGCTGAAATTGATAGTATTTCGGGGCAGCACGATGTTTATTTACGCTGGAATGCCGGTGTTGCCAATGCATTCAAAGTAAAAAGTATCCGCTTTGTACCTGATGAAACTTACATAAGCGATAACAGTGATGTAACAATTGACATGGCTGAGGAAAAGCAGATAATAAGGGGCTTTGGTGGTATCCATATTAATTCGTGGACCGGACAGGTTCTTAATGACGATATGAAGGAAAAAGCTTTTGACAATGATCCGGGCGAAATTGGGTTAAGTATTTTCAGGTTGCGTATCGACCCAAATTCAAACAACTGGAACCAGGAACTTCCTATTGCCCAATATGCTACTGAAAAAGGTGCCCTTGTTTTTGCATCTCCCTGGAACCCGCCATCGCACATGCGTGAGGTTTTACGCGAAACACAATATGGAACCGACTATTATTTGTTGCCCGAACATTACGATGATTATGTTGGGCACCTTAACGATTATATTTCGTATATGGAAGAAAATGGGGCACCGTTGTATGCAATTTCGGTTCAAAACGAGCCCGACTGGCATAGCTGGACATGGTGGGAGCCAAGCCAAATGCTAACCTTTATGAAAGAAAATGCACAGGACATTAATTGCCGGCTTATTGCGCCCGAATCGTTGCAATACCGGCGTGATATGATTGGTCCGTTGTTGAGGGATTCCATAGCCAATTCACAAATGGACATTCTGGGTACGCATTTGTATGGAACTGCCGAAGAGGATTTTTATTATCCGCTGGCTTATGAAAAAGGAAAAGAAATTTGGATGACCGAGCACCTTTATGGTAGTGATAGTCCAAGGGATAATGATTGGAATTTGGCAATAACACTTGCCCATGAAATTAATTTATGCATGGATGCCAACATGAGTGCATTTGTTTACTGGTACATACGCCGGTTTTACGGTTTAATTAACGACGAGGGCAACATTACCGACAAAGGGTACGTGATGTCGCAGTTCTCAAAATTTATCCGCCATGGTGCACACCGGGTTGAAACCAATTTTGAGACCAAAAGCAATGTGACAACAACCGCCTATAAAACCGATTCAAGTATGGTTATTGTTGTTGTAAATGAGAGAAATACACCTGTAACCCTTGATTATGCTATTGAAAATAAAATTACCGGTATCGATGAATTGACACAATTTACATCTTCTGAAACCAAAAAAGTTGTGAACGATGGTGTTGTTTCTGTTAAAGCAGGCTATTTTACTGCAACAGTTGATGCAAAAAGTATTACAACGTTTACATCAGAGCCGTCAAAAGGTGGAAAATACGGGAATGAAACCCCTGTTGCATCGGGTGGTGGCTACAAAGAAATAATTGATGAAACCGGAAGTGGGGTAACAGTTACCTTAAATGGCTCAGAAAGCACGGATGAGGATGGCGAAATTTCTAAATATTCATGGAGTTATGGTGGTTACCAGGTGGCAACTACCCCCGATTATGAAGTTGACCTTTCAATAGGCGATTACCAGTACATTTTAACCGTTACCGATAACGACGGGGCAAGCGATGTTGATACCGTAAATATATCTGTATTCAATAATAATTCAGAAGAAATATGGTTAGAAGCCGAGTGTGCCAACATTGGCGATAACTGGGATGTTTTAGAAAGTGCCAGTGTGTCAAATGGTGAATACCTGAGCGTTAAACCTGGTGTTCAGGCACTGAACAATCCTTCGGGCGATACACTGGATTACCTTGTTTATGAAGTGCACCTTACCGAAAGTGGCAGCTACAAACTTTGGGGGCACACTAAAGTACCAAGTCCCGATGATGATTCGTTCTGGGTAAAAGTTGACGATGGCGAATGGGCCAACTGGAACAGCATTGTGGGTGGTAGCTCATGGCAATGGGACGATGTACACAATTATTCCGATGACAGTCCAATGATTTATGCCCTTGATACCGGCTATCACGAGATAACAATTTGTTTCAGGGAAGACGGGGCAGCGCTTGATAAGCTGTATTTTACCAATACCGGAAATGAACCAAACGGAATGGGCGGAGATGCTTTCAACTGTGACGAGGATGGCGATGATGACGATGATGACGATGATGATATCCCTGACAGCATTGATAAAAAGCATATGCCGGCTTCATTGAAAATCTACCCGAACCCGGCAACATCCGGTGTTACCATTGAGAGCCTGAAGCCTTTTAAATCGTTGGTGATTTTAGATGCCAGTGGGCAGATGGTTTACGAAAAATCGTATGTTGTTAGTACAAATAGTGATTATTTAGATGTTAATATGACGAAAGGTGTTTACCTTGTTCAAATCATTGGTGGCGATTATTCTGAAATCGAAAAATTGATGGTAGAGTAATATGATGTTTTAAATTTTTAATCATGCTCTTGACATGAATCTTTTTGATAAAAGGTACTTAGCGATCATCATGGGTCGATAGGTACCTTTTGTCTTTTTTATAATGCCTTCTAACTGAAATACTATGAATTACAACAATGTATTGATTGTTTTATTCATATATTTTTGTCCGTTGATTCTAAATGGTCAAAAGTTAAGATTTTATAATTCTGAATATGGGCTTCCTTCAAGTTTGATATATAATGTATCTCAGGATAGTCGTGGTTACATTTGGGTAGCCACTGAGAATGGTGTTAGTTATTTTGATGGAATAAAATTTAACACTTTTCATTTTAATAATAATATAGACGGAACTGTACGTAGCGACCTTATTAAAATAGTATATACTGATAGCAGGGGCACATGTTGGGTGGGTACTTCAAAAGGCTTGCAAATATTTGATTATAAAAAAAACATCTTTCTTGATTTTGACTTACAATATCCTTCTTTTACAGGTACTCCATTTATTTCATCAATCACTGAGAGCAAAGAACTGAATAAGATATTTGTATCTGTATCCGGGTGTGGTGTTTTGGTTTACGATATTGATACACATTTGATTGATGTTGAAACAACTCAAAAGTTAAAAGAAATATATAACGAAAAATACCTGGGTGCTTTATTTTTCGGTCAAGATGGAAAGTTGTGGTCATATTCAGAGCAAGGATGTTTTTATAGAGTAGATATTCAAAGAAATAGTGGGGAAAAACTAAAATGGGCACCAGAACTGAAAGAAATAGGCGATGAAATTGTTGTTTCATCTGTGACAAATATCCCCGGAAGTTTAAATATACTAGTGGGCACCTTTAATCATGGTTTATTTATATATGACCATAAACAAAAATGCATAAGAAATATTCATGGCATTTCTCAAAAAGATTTTCGTATACGATATCTTTTAACTGAAGATTCAAGTATTGGTAGCAATCAGCTGAATATTTGGGTCGGTACTGAAGAATCTGGATTAAGGTTATTTGATTATAAGAATGAAAAGATGATCGTGCCCGAATTTCAATACTCTCCAATTGAATTGGGAAAATGTAAGGTACACTCCCTTTTTCAGGATAAGCAAGGAAATATCTGGGCTGGTATCTATCAAAAAGGATTATTGGTTATCCCAAAATTAACGAACCGGTTTGATTATATAAAACTTTCGCTTTCTCAAAGCTTTACTAGCCAGAATGTTGCTTGTGCCACATCTGTTTTACGCGATAATAATGAAGTATTGTGGGTGGGTACTGATGGAGGAGGGGTTTTTAGGGTTGATAAAAATGGGAAGAAAACTCAATATACTAAATATAACACGCCTTTGCCTAATAATGCAGTTTTGACATTGACACTTGACAGGTGGGGGACAATGTGGATTTCAACATATATGGGCGGGGTAACTACTTATGATTCGCGTAATGGATTTAAAAAATTTAGCAATTCTCAAGATTTGTATAAAGTTAATAGTTCCCTGTATGACAAAGACAACGATCGCATATTTTTCGGAACCCTGGGGCAGGGTGTGAAGGTGTTAAATTTATCAGATAGTACCCTGGAAAGCTTTAATCCTAATGATGAAATGGAATGGATAAGTTCTCTTTATTTTGATTCTGATAAAAATTTATGGGTTGGTGAAACAGAAGGGGTTCATTGTTTTAGTAATGCGAGTTATCAAGATAGGATAGAGTTAAAAATAGATGAAAGGATAAAAGGACAAACAATTAGTTCAATTATTGAAACTGAAGATGGTACAATGTGGTTAGGGACTTCTGTTGGTTTGTATTCCTATGATTATACTTGTAACAATCATCATTTATATACCATGAATGATGGTTTACCATCAAATATGATATGTGCTATACAGGAAGATGAGAATAATAACTTATGGGTTAGTACGATAAATGGACTATCCAAGTTTAATCGGCAAACGAATACGTTCAATAATTACTTCTCAAATGATGGGCTACAAGATAATGAGTTCAGGATGAAATCCAGTTTTAAAGATTATGATGGTAAAATGTTCTTTGGTGGTATCAATGGTATATCGGCGTTTTATCCAAAAGAAATTAATGGATATGAAGAGATCGTATCGGATGTATATTTTACACAATTGTCAGTGTTGAATAAAAATGTTGTGTATGATGGAATACAGGGAAAGGATAACATCTTGGATAGCCATATTTCAGATGCAAATATGATCACGCTCAAAGAAAAGCAAAATGTTTTTTCATTGGAATTTACGGTTCTGGAATATGCCAATCCTTATAAAGTAGTTTACGGATATATGCTTGAAGGTTTTGATAATGTGTGGCGATATACCGGTATGGATAATCGTAGGGCTACATATACTAATCTTTCTCATGGGAACTATACGTTTCATGTTAAAGCATTTAATGAAAATGATCCTGATGAAAGTAATTTTGTACAAAATAAAATAGATGTTATTATTTTACCTCCTTGGTACGAACAATGGTGGGCATACCTGATTTATATGACATTATTTATGCTTTTAGTTTGGTTTGCAATTGATTCGTATTTGAAATATATGATGAGATTAAAAGAAAGAGGGGAATTTGAAAAAAAAGAATTAAAACTCAGGATGTTTACCGATATCTCTCACGAAATTCGCACACCATTAACCATGGTAATCAACCCTTTAAAAGCATTAAGAAAGAATGAAGGAACAGGAAAAAACATAGAGCTATTAGATTTAATGTATCGAAATTCCATGCGTATATTGCAACTTATTAACCAGTTAATGGATATACGAAAGATAGATGACCGAAAATTAAAAATGCAATTTCAAAAAACTGATTTATTGTTTTTTATTAAAGATATCATGAAGTTGTTTGATAACCTTGCAATTCTTCGCAATATTGATTTTCGGCTTATTTCAAATTTTGAATTATTATATGTTTGGGTTGACCAGATAAATTTTGACAAAGCCATCTACAATATATTGTCAAATGCATTTAAACACACTCCTGATAATGGTTATATTATTATCTCTATTGAAATTGTTGAAAATCAATATAAACGATCTAAAAGTCAACGTTATGTCGACATAAAAATAAAGAATTATGGTAGTAAGTTAAAAGAAGAAGAAGTAGAACGCATTTTTGAACGTTTTTATCAGAGTTCAAACAATCAGCTTGGCATTGGGTCCGGTATTGGGCTCCATCTTGTGAAAAGCATTATTGACTTGCATTATGGGTATGTAAAAGCATATAACGATGATAATGGGGTGACTTTCGCTGTGGGCATTCCATATGGTTTTGAGCATCTTGATGAAAAACAATTATCAGAAAAAGTTTCTCCTATGAATTTGTATTCTGATTATCAAAAAAATGAGAATTTAAGAGATACAACTTGCCTTGAACATTTATACAAACATAATGAACATACAAGTGATGAAAACGATAAAGAAAAACGAACATTGGTAATCGTTGATGATGATGAGGAATTTGGAGAGTACTTAAAATATACTTTAACAGATAAATATTGTGTGAGATATTATAATGACGCAAATAATGCCTGGAACAATATATTACTATCGATACCTGATGCTATTCTGACCGATTTAAAAATGCCGGTTACTGATGGTATAAGATTATGTGAAAAAGTTAAAACCAATCTAAATACAAATCATATTCCCGTTATTATTCTTACATCAAGTACCCAAGAAGATAGTAAACGTTTATGCTTCGAATATGGCGCTGATCATTACCTTACAAAGCCGTTTAATATTGATTTGTTGAAAAGTACGATTGTACAAGTAATTCATATGCGTGAAATGTTAAGAAACAAGTACAATGGTAATTTAAATAAAGACTTGGATAAAATTGAAATACTGTCACCTGATAGTCGTCTTATAACAAAATCAATTGAGGTTATTCGTGAAAATATCGAGAATCCCGATTTTAATGTTGATGAATTGAGTTTGCAAGTGGGGGTGAGCAGGGTACATTTAAACAGGAAATTGAAATCCAGTATCAATATTTCTCCTGGTAGTTTAATTAAATCTATTAGGCTAAAACAGGCTGCATATTTGTTGGCTCATAATAAGGTAAATGTTTCTGATGTAGCTTATAAGGTAGGTTTTTCTTCACATGCATACTTCTCAAGTAGTTTTAAAGAATATTTTGGGATGGCTCCAGGGATATTTGCCTCTAAATATTCAAATTCAATTGAGAAAGAAAACCTGAAAAAATTATTTGAAAATTAGCAGGGGGTTCATATTTATAACATAAAGGGTAAATTTTTAGCAATATTATTGGTTGGTTGGCTAAGTGTTTGATAATGAATAATTATGTGGTGTGTAGTTGATTTCTTTCCTAATTCTTAAATTATAAGATTTCTCTTATTGTTTTTCAAAATCGAAAGCTTCTGTATCAAAAATATAAACATAACATTTAAGGTTACCCGACATTTGTAATGTTTTATTTTTAACTAAATCTAAATCCAATGATGAAAAAAAATCGATTGCTAATAGTGGCAGCATTTATGTTACCACTTTTGTTTTTTTGTCTCTCGGGTATTGCCCAGAGCAATCCCATTAGTGGTGTTGTAACTGACGAAGCAAATAACCCTATGCCGGGAGTTAATGTCGTTATTAAAGGTACGACAACGGGTACTGTTACGAATCCTGATGGGGAATATCAGTTACAAGCTTCTTCAGAAGATGTACTGGTTTTCTCTTTTATTGGTTACCGTTTACAAGAAGTGGTTGTTGGTAATCAAACTGAAATTAATGTGAGTCTTTCTGCAAGTGATGTAGCAATGGAAGATATTGTGGTAATTGGTTATGGTACTCAACGTAAAGAAGCTGTGACAGGTTCTGTTTCATCTGTAGGTGGAGATGAAATGCGGGATGTTCCATCATCTAATATTAGCCAAGCATTACAAGGAAGGGTTTCTGGGGTTGAAATGTCCCAAACATCAACAAAACCCGGAGCTGAAATGCAAATACGTATTAGGGGTCAGAGATCTTTGAATGCCAGTAACGACCCACTGGTAGTGTTAAATGGAATTCCATTTGCCGGTTCGATTGGAGATATTAACCCTAATACAATTAAAAGTATTGATATCTTAAAGGATGCATCGGCCACTGCTATTTATGGTTCGCGGGGTGCTAATGGTGTTATCCTGGTTACAACCAATAGTGGCAGGGCAGGGCAAGAGCCAACTGTTTCGTACAATGGATATTATGGGATGAAAAAAGTTTTTGCTGAATATCCTATGATGGAAGGCCCTGAATTTGTGAAACTCCGCTCCGATGCCGGTATCTATACAAATGGATTGGATGAGTCTGATGATGTTAATACAAATTGGCAAGATTTATTATATCGTACTGCTAATGTATCAAATCATGATGTTAGTGTAGCTGGTGGAGGTGAAAAAGGTAGTTATAACTTTGGCATTGGTTACTACAAAGATGAAGCTGTATTGCCAGGACAAGACTATGAGCGTTTTTCATTACGTGCCAATTTAGATCAGCGTATTGGGGAGTATTTCCGTTTTGGTTTTTCTTCAAATAGTAATTATTCAATTAATAATGGAAATAATTTGGGTTTGTATTCTACATTGAGTAGTTCTCCAATTGCCGATCCATATAACGAGGATGGTTCATTAAAACGTACGATACAAATGTCTTTAGACGAAAATTGGGTATATACCAAAGAAACCATTAATAATTTAGGTGATGGTTGGATTGATCAGAATAAAGCATTTGGATCATACAATACTTTTTATGGTGAAGTAAAAATACCAGGTGTTGAAGGCTTGAAGTACAGGGCTAATGTTGGACTGAATTTTAGAATGAACAACCAGGGGAGCTATACAGGCGAAGGTGTGTTTAGTGCCACACCAACGACTCCCTCAACAGCTTCTGTTGGTAATTCGTTAAGAACGAACTGGGTTATAGAGAATCTGTTAACCTATGACCGTGCTTTTAATCAAAAACACCAGGTTAATGTAGTCGCTTTATATTCGGCTGAAGAAACACGGTACAATAGCTCGTATATCTCAGCAAGACAGATCCCTTCTGATCATTTTCAGTTTTATAACTTAGGAAGGGCAAATGGTGAAATAACTGTAGATCCTGAAAATCAGGATTATCAGGTGTCTGGTTTAATGTCGTACATGGGACGTGCAATGTATACGTATGACAATCGGTACATGCTTACGTTAACTTATCGTTCCGATGCTTCGTCACGTTTGGCCGAAGGTCGAAAATGGCATGCGTATCCCGCCATATCAGCGGGTTGGAATTTAACAAATGAATCATTTATGGAGTCTGCCAGCCAGATTGACCTTCTTAAAGTACGGGTTGGTTATGGTCAAACATCAAATCAGGCAGTTGACCCATACAAAACGCTGGGGCTTTTAAGTACCCGCCCTTATAATTTTGGAAGTAATAATTTTGCAACCGGTTATTATGTTTCTGAATTGCCTAACGATGAGCTGGGTTGGGAGTATTCCGAGACACTGAACTTCGGAGTTGATTTCGGGGCTTTTAATAATCGTTTGTCTAGTACGTTAGAATATTATATCCAAAATACGAAAGATATCCTTTTGTCTGTTAATTTGCCCAATACTTCAGGGGTAGATAGTTATATGGCAAATATTGGTGAAACCGAAAACAAAGGTTTTGAACTTTCTCTTAATGGTGTAATATTAGACGATTACAATGGATTCACTTGGGAAGCAGGTGTTAACCTTTATGCAAACCGTAATAAATTGGTAGCTTTAGCTTCGGGTCAGGAAAGAGACGAGGCGAACTGGTGGTTTGTTGACCACCCAATTAATGTAATATATGATTATGAAAAGGTAGGCCTCTGGCAAGAAGGTGACCCTTACCTTGACATACTTGAACCAGGAGGCAATGTTGGTATGGTAAAAGTAAAGTATACCGGCGATTTTAATGAAGATGGAACACCGGTTCGTTCAATTGGTCCCGATGACAGGCAAATTATGAGCCTTGAACCCAATTTTCAGGGTGGGTTTAATACCCGGCTTGCTTATAAAGGATTCGACCTTAGTATGATTGGTGCATTTAAAAGTGGTGGCAAACTTATCAGTACCTTATATGGTTCATCGGGTTATTTGAATTTAATGAGTGGCCGCCGCGGTAATGTGAAGGTTGATTACTGGTCGCCAGATAATACTGGTGCTAAGTATCCAAAACCAGGAGGGGTTATGAGTAATGATAATCCTAAATATGGCAGTACATTGGGATATTTTAATGCTTCATACCTAAAAATTAGGACTATTTCACTTGGTTATAGTTTTAATGAAAGCTTGCTCAATGGAGCTGGAATTGATCGCTTACGTGTGTACTTTACAGTACAAAATCCACTTGTAATGTTTTCACCCTATCATAAAGAATCGGGCATGGATCCTGAAACTAATTCATATGGTGATGAAAACTCTGCTGTAACTTCCTACGAGCGACGTCTTTTGACAATTGGGACAAATACCCCGTCTACACGTAACTTTTTAATTGGCATTAATTTAACATTCTAAAAAAAATTAAGATGAAAAGAATCAATATAAAAAATTCTATTCTGATTGGTGCGATGACATTGTTTTTCATGTCATGCTCTGATATTTTAGAGGAACAGCCACGGAGCATTTATGAGCCTGGTTTCTTTAAAACAGAACAAGGTGTAAATGGCGGGTTAACAGCCTTGTATGGTCATTTGCGTAACATCTATGGTCAGGCATACTACTATAATTCTTTAGAAACCGGTACCGATGAATATACCTATGCACAAAGTGCCGATGGAAACTTTAAAGATCATGATCTTTCGGGAGTTGGTGTAATCAATTCATCAACAAGCAGAAGTGATGTTTTATGGGGGCAGGCATTTGCTAATATTAACACAGCAAGTGGCATAATTGAAAATGCTACTGAAGTGGGCACTATTTCAGCGGCTTTAATTGCTGAAGCCATGTTTTTCCGTGCATTTGATTACTTCTTGCTGGTAAAAACATTTGGTGGCGTGCCTCTGGATTTAGGGGCAGGTGAGCTGAAGTTTAACACGTCAACGGCACGAACTTCGATCCGTAACACCGTTCCTGAAGTATATACAAAAGCAATATTTCCTGATTTGCTTGCTGCCATTGATAATTTGCCCGATGAGGGGCGCGTTATTGGTGGTGTTACAAAAACAGCAGCCCGTTTATTTCTGTCGAAAGCTTACCTTACTTATGCATGGTGGCTTGAAAATCCGAACAATATTCCTACGTATCCTGAATGTGACCGGGTAGACCCCGATGGACACGATGCCCAATGGTATTATCAACAGGCTTACGATGTAGCAGTTACTGCTATAGACAATCCGGGTCCTTTTGGATTGCAGGAAACATTCTACGACGTTAACCTGGCCGAGAATGACAGAAATAATGAGATACTTCTTTATGCAGACCATACCGAAGAAAGTGAATATTATAATGGGGCCAGTCTGACATACAGCGGTGCCGGTACTGGTGATAATTGTGCCGTATGGATGGTTACCTGGAACTACACAAACATTAGAAGCGCTACTGATACCGAATGGAATGAAAGGATTAGTTCGGTTCAGCGTGAGGCAGCTCAGGACCTGGGTCGCCCATGGACACGTATGGCCCCTACAATTAATGTGTTCAAAGAAACTTTTGGGGATAAAGATTATGATTCGCGTTATGACGGTACCTTCGTAACATCGTACAGGGCAAATTGGCCTAAGGGTGGAAACGATGCCGAATTTGTTTACAATGCGAATAATATGAAAGTTTATCCGGGTGAAGCCATTTTGACATTTTTAGATGAAGAACCCACTGAAACAATTGATTATTCAAATTCAACGTATAAGAGTAATATTGGTGTTGGTGTCCTACCGGGAAGATCCGATTTTGTTGTTTCCCCAAATGGTATTAGCAGGGTTGTTTATCCGGGATTATGGAAACTAGGCTGCTATCGCACCGATAATGGTGATGGACTGGGGCAACCAAACGCTGGAAGCACTCGCCCGTTCAATATTGCCAAATTCTCAGAGTTTTATTTCATCGCTGCTGAAGCTGCTGTTAAAGGCGCAACGGTACAAGGTGGCAAAAGTGCACGCGAATTAATCAATGTTATTCGTGCCCGTGCAGGTAAATGGCGTTGGGACAATAATGGCAATATGCAGAAAGATGAAGATTATAGCGATGAACTGGTTGATGCTACACCGGCAACAATTACAACAGATTATATTCTTGAAGAACGTTCACGTGAATATTTTGGGGAAGGTTATCGTTGGTTCGATTTGGTCCGCACACAAAAATGGGCTGAATATGCTGCAACCTATGAAATTTGTGGAAGCGATTATGGCGACCACACCCCGGAAACATTTACCCGTACAATCCAGGACTATCATTATTTAAGGCCAATACCACAAGGTCAGCTTGATGGTATGGAAATGACGGATGCAGAAAAAGATGCGTATCAAAATCCTGGTTATAATTAAAGTATCTATGATATTGCACCTCTTTGGCTAGGTTCGAGGTGTTTTAAATCCATTGTTTTGCAATTTGAAATAAAGGATTAGAGTTAGGTTAATCTAAATTAAAAGAGGCTGTCGTTTTTGATAGCCTCTTTTCTTTTTTATATGGTTATTAACAGTTACCCCCTTATTGCCAGGTGTTGTTTTTTAAATTATTAAACGCAAATTACCGTAACTGAAAAATCAATTTCAAAGCTAATTTTATAACTTATTTATCTAATTTATAATGTTGTTATAAGTAGTATTTTCTAAATTGTGCCAGCAATGTATTCTATTTAAACTTTAACTATGAGAACTATTAAACTTGTTTATTGTTTTATGGCACTCCTTTTTTTAGGAGGCTACTCCGCTTTTTCACAAAATCCAATAATCCGCGATCAGTTTACGGCCGATCCATCGGCAAGGGTGTTTAACGGGAAAGTCTTCGTATTTCCATCGCACGATATTCAGGCACCTGAAGGCAAGGGGCTTCGGGAGGATTGGTTCTGTATGGAAGATTATCACGTGTTTTCTTCGGAAAACCTTACCAATTGGACCGACCATGGCATGATTGTCAGCCAGTACGATGCCGCCTGGGTCGATTCTACCTCGTACAGCATGTGGGCACCCGATTGTATTGAGCGAAACGGAAAGTATTACTTTTATTATCCTGCACGTAGCAATATTGTCGGTCCTAATGGGCGCAAAGGTTTTGGCATTGGCGTTGCTGTAGCCGATAATCCCGAAGGCCCGTATGTGGTAGAAGATAAACCAATTGAAGGTATTCACGGAATTGACCCGAACATATTGATCGATAATGACGGGCAGGCTTATATTTATTGGTCGATGGGGCAAATTTTTGTGGCAAAGCTTAAAGAAAATATGCTTGAATTGGCATCGGAACCTCATGTAATTGACAACCTTCCTACAGAAGGTTTGAAAGAAGGTCCCTGGGTATTTGAGCGCAATGGTATCTATTACCTTACTTTTCCGCATGTTGAAAATAAAACCGAGCGTTTGGAATATGCCGTGGGCGATAACCCTATGGGACCTTTCAAAATGGAAGGCGTTATCATAGACGAATCACCAACAGGCTGCTGGACAAACCATCACTCCATTATTGAATACAACAATCAATGGTATTTGTTTTATCATCACAACGATTTGTCGCCCGATTTTGATAAAAACCGGTCGGTACGAATCGACAGCTTATTTTTCAACCCCGATGGTTCCATTCAAAAAGTACAGCCGACATTGCGCGGGGTGGGACTGACAAATGCAAAAAGCAAAATTGAAATTGACCGGTATAGCCAAATTGGAGAAAATGCTGAAATTGAGTTTGTTGACCCTGGTAATGCATTTAAAGGCTGGAAAACGGTGTTTAAAAAAGAAGGTGCCTGGGTTCATTACAATGCTGTTGACTTTAGTACCCGCAAGTTGAAGAATGTACAGTTGAGGGTTCTTTCTGGCTCAGGTGGAACAATACAAATAAGCAACCATAGTGGCAGTGTTTTATCAAGAGTGGTAATTCCGGCTTCTGATGAATGGGTTCTTTTAGAATGTGATATTAACAAATATAAAAAAGGAACTCAAAATATAAAAGTTGAGTTTATCGATGGTCAAAACATAGAGATTGACTGGATTCGTTTCAGGTAAAAATAATATTACGATGAAACGAATAACTTTTTTATTACCGTTGCTAATGCTGTTGTTAAGCTCAGCTGCACAGGAGAAAATTATTTTCGATACCGATTTTGGCGGCGATGCAGATGATTTGGGAGCTTTGGCCATGTTGCACGGGTTTGTTGATAAAGGGGAATGTGATTTGTTGGCTGTAATGCTATGGACCAACGAAAAATATGCCGTTCCGGCTGTTGATGCCGTTAACCGGTTTTATGGACATCCTAATATCCCAATAGCAGTGAGGGCAGGGGGGACGCATGTTAATGAAAATGCCCACACGAAGGTCTTGGCCGATAATTTTCCCAATGAGCTATCATACAACGATGTGCCTTCAACCACTGTGCTTTATAGGAAAATATTGGCTGAGAGTGACGATAGCAGCATTGTGCTGGTTACTGTTGGCCCCTTGTTGAATATACAATTGTTGCTAAAGTCGAAACCTTGCGAATTTTCTCCTTTAACGGGAAAAGAACTGTTACACCAAAAAGTTAAAGAAATGGTGGTAATGGGTGGGCAATACCCAAAAGGTGATTGGGAATGGAATTTTAATGGCGATATGCCGGGGGTTACAAAATATGTTTTCGACCATATTGAATTGCCCGTGGTGTTTTCGGGTTATGAACTTGGACTTAAAATAAAAACAGGTTCAGTTTTTAACCAAATACCCAGTGATCATCCATTGTACGTGGGCTATCATCATTTTAGCAAACATGCACCATGGATGAAAGATAATTATAAAGGAAAGATCCTTGACAATGCCTCGTATGACCAAACAGCCGTTTTGTATGCTGTAAAAGGCGGACTTGATAAGTGGTGGGTGAAAATAGAAAAAGGTTACAATAAAATAGGACATGAAGGCGAGAATGAATGGATCGAGGCTGGAAAGGGAAAAGTCGATCATTCTTACCTGAAATTAACTGCCAAGCCAGAAAAAATGGCCGAAATTATTGAATCGTTAATGTTATTTGATTTAAAATGATAATTATTATGAATATCAAAGTTATTAAATTAGCGAAAATGATTGACCATTCTATTCTTCATCCTACCTTAACCGATGAGGATTTAAAAAGGGAATGTGAAGTTGCACGGAAGTATAATGTAGCATCAGTATGTGTGAAACCATATGCGGTTAAACAGGCTGTAGAGCTTTTAAATGGTACGGATGTTCTGGTAGGCTGTGTTATAGGCTTTCCGGCTGGTA
The DNA here is from genome assembly GCA_041694375.1 of Bacteroidales bacterium. Taxonomy (GTDB): domain Bacteria; phylum Bacteroidota; class Bacteroidia; order Bacteroidales; family Prolixibacteraceae; genus Roseimarinus. The sequence continues at coordinate 18,783 of JASMTI010000035.1, forward strand.
ATAGTGCGATACCGGTAAAAGTTTTTGAAGCGGAACATGCAGTTAACAATGCTGCCGTGGAAATTGATATGGTTATCAATATTGGAAAAGCCCTGGGAGGTGACTGGGATTATATTGAAAATGAGATAAAAGCTGTTACAGATGCTTGCCATGCTGGTAATGCCATCGTAAAAGTGATATTTGAAACAGACTTTGTAAGCCGTGAAGAAGATATAATCAAGCTTTGTGAAATCTGTACCAAAGTGGGTGCCGATTATGTGAAAACATCATCTGGCTTTGGTTTTGTAAAACAACAAGATGGAAATTACAACTATCAGGGGGCTACGATTAAAAACCTGAATTTGATGCGTAAACATTCAGGGCCAAATGTGAAAGTAAAAGCAGCCGGTGGCGTTCGGACACTTGACGACCTAATTGCGGTTCAAAATACAGGAGCAACAAGGTGTGGGGCTACAGCAACTTCTGTTATGATTGGTGATGCGATTGAACGATTTGGAGATTGATAAGCGATATAAGCTTATCCATTCGTTATAATAACATCAAAATCGAGGTCATCATATGAATTGTGTTAGATGTTGTGGACCTGTTGGTTAAAACCAACGGCAATTCATATTCTGCGGATAATTCACAATGCCATTTGTATGTTTTAAAAAAGCTTTGATAGAAAAGTTTCCCAGCTTCGATAACATCAAAATCGAAGTTATCATATGAATTGTGTTAGATGTGGACCTGTTGGTTAAAACCAACGGCAATTCATATTCTGCGGATAATTCACAATGCCATTTGTATGTTTTAAAAAAGCTTCGGTAGAAAAGTTTCCCAGTTTAGATA
>JASMTI010000036.1:0-15913 GCA_041694375.1 Bacteroidales bacterium
TTAAACGAAAGCTACCTGAAACAAAAAATAGAAGAAGGAAATGTGAACCTCGACCTCAACTTTGAACAAAACGAAACACACATTAAAACGGATAAAGAAAAACTATATCAGGTTTTAAAGAGCACAATACACAATGCCTTTAAATATACAAACGAAGGCACCATTACCATAAAATACAGGCTAACCTACAATAACATGCTTAGCTTCAATGAAGCAAAATTACACTCCAACCAAAAACCCACGCATATTTTGTTTAAAATCAAGGACACCGGCATAGGCATAACACCCGAGGAGCTTGAATTTATTTTTGAGCCATTCAGACAGGCAGATGAAAAAGACACAAATGCCAACAGGGGGCTGGGCCTTGGGTTGAGCATAAGTAAATCTATCATTGAAATTATGGGTGGACGGTTAAAGATTAAAAGCCAGCCCGGGAAAGGTGCCGGGTTGTACTTCACAATACCTGTTGAACCTACTAAAGCCAAGAAATATATTGGGAGTTATTAATTTGTTATTAGTTAATTGAGTCATTGAGTCATTAAGTCATTAACGGTTGTGATTTGTGTCCGAATCATGCTCGTTTCATTTTTTGATTTTCGATTATTCGTTTACTTTTGCTGTCCTAAAAAAAAATTGATATGCAAACATGGTACGAATGCAAGGTTAAATACCTTAAAATTGATCAAAGCGGGCACGAGCGTAAAGTTAACGACAACTATTTACTAGATGCCGTTTCGTTTACCGATGCCGAAACCCGTATATACAAAGAAATGCAGCAACTCACCAATGGTGAATTTCAGGTTGCCAACATCAAAAAATCAAACCTGACAGAAGTAATACCATCCGAAACCGGCGAATGGTGGTACAAGGCAAAAATCAGCCTCATTACCATCGACGAAGAAAAAGGGAAAGAAAAGAAGATTACCAACTACATACTGGTCATGGCCGATGACATAAACCACGCGCTAAAACGCCTGGAAGAAGGTTTATCGTACATGCTTGTACCTTATGTGGTAACAGCAATACAACTCAGCACCATTGCCGAAGTTTTCCCGTACGACGAAGAACTACAGCCCAAAGAAGTTGCCCGCACCCCGGTTAGCGAAGCAACAGCCCCAACCCCACCTGCAAGCAATGAACCGATATCTGAACATACCGACAACTACCGGAATGACGATGATGACGAATTGGAAGAAATTGATGAAAATACCGAAAGCGAAGACTAATACCATGCTTAAATAAAACAACGGGGGGCAACCATCGGTATCCGATTTTGCCCCCCGTTATTTTTGACTATTAAGCCAAAAATTAACTCATTCCCCAGTATTCATTATCATACATCCAGCTCTCAATTTCCATTGAGCCTTCAGATGTTTCCCCTACATCAATTGATGCTTCCTTTTCAATCCCCCAAAAAGATTCATCAACCATCCATTCTTCAATATCCAGCGCTTCTTCGGCTTCAACCGACATATTAACATTAGTACTGCTTTTTACCGGACGTGCAAATGAATTGGATACCGATACTGCAAAAAAGATGGCAATGCTTACGAATAATAAAGTTTGTGTTTTCATGACGTATAGATTTAATGTTTTAAATTCTACCGCTAAATTCCGAATAAAACACACGCAGTGCCATGCTAATTATCCCAATAGCCTCAAAAAACAGGTAAATGGATGAATTTTTAGGGTGAAAATCTAAAAATTGAACTGTGAGTTATTAAAATTCAATCCTTATTGACACCGAAGGTATAATTGGCATCATGGATACGGTTTTAATTTGGGGGATCAGGTTGCCGGTACGATATTCAATTTCACCATCACTATTCCGAACAACCTCATCATTAATAGCTGAAAAGTAATAATAGGCGTTCTTTCTGTTATAAACATTGTAAATACTGAAACTCCATTCCCCCTTAAATCTTTTCTTTTCGAATTTATGTGTATACGATACATCAAGTTTATGAAAATCGGGCATTTTATATTGATTGATCACGCCATTGGACACAAATAAAACATCATCGTTGGCAACCTTGGTTATATTTTCATTCATAAAATCGTAGTCAGTACCAAAATAAATATACTCCGGCAGGGTAACCCTACTACCGGTCATATATTGAAAATTTGTCGATATCCTGTTCTTTTTATTCAATTCGTAATTTAAAACCAGCGAAAAGTTGTGGGGGCGATGGTTCTTAGCAAAATATACTTCCCCATTGTTTATTTCGTCAAACTGGCTCAATGTATTTGACAAGGTATATGAAAGCCAGCCATTCAACCTTCCAATTGGCGCTTCCAGCGATAATTCCATTCCATACGACACCCCCCTGCCCTGCGTAATGTAATCCTCAGGGTTTTTATCCCTGTAATAAACCAAACTCACTGCATCGTAACCAGGTTTATAATTTATGATGTTCTTCATGGTTTTATAATAACCCCCAACGGTAAAAACCACAGGCTGCCCTTCAATATATCTTTTATTTGAATAAGCAAGGGTGTACTGCCATGAGGTTTCCGGTTTAAATTGTTCAGAAAAAGGCCAATGTATATTTAACGACAGCCCTGAGCCCATTGTTGTTAACACGTGCATTGGTTGCCAGCTTTTTGACACCGACGCTTTAAGTATATTCGTGTTATTTATTTTATAACTTGAATTTAAGCGTGGCTCAAGGCTAAAATCACTATTTTGATCTATAAAAGCTGAATTGAATCGAAGTCCCGTTTGCACATCAATTTTTTTTGACAATGAATACTTGCCCGAAAAAAACGTACTGAATTCGAAATACCCTTTATCAACAATGCCTGACGTATAAGTGGTGTCGACCTCAAACAGGCTAAAATTAAGAGGGCTAACATTATACTTGTTCAACTGTAATCCAAACTGAAATAAATTACGGTCGCTTTCTTTTTTCTCTAAAATAGCTTTGATATTATAGTCGGTTAATGACGATGTAAGCTCATCTTTTAAAACCTGCTCATAACCACTTTTAGCTTCATAAACCCCCACTTTAAAAAGATAATTTGAGGCACCTGCAAAAACATTTAAATGAACATCATCTGACAAATTGTTATGATATTGAAGACTGCCGAAACGGTTTTTCCACTCCACATTAGTACTATTATCAATATCACCAAACCTCCAATAGTCTTTGTCCCTGTATAGATTAATAACAATTTCACTGGTGCTGTTTATTTTATGGTCAATTTTTGCCTGAAAGTCAGAAAACCCGAGATTACTTACGGAGTTATCATTAACAATTAAATCCAGCCCTTTATCAATCCAGGTACTCCTCGCTGAAAGCGATATACCGGTTTTATTTTTTATTAATGGCACATCTAAAAACACCTTTCCCGATATTAAACTCAGTTCGGCATTTAACACCAATGAATCTTTGTTGGGTGCTTTTGTTTCCACATCAACAACCGAAGATATTTTACCACCATACTGAGCCGGAAAACTTGTTTTATAAAAATCGACATTAGCAAGAGATAGCGGGTTAACACTGCTAAAAAAGCCAAACAAATGAGTTGATTTATAGATTGTATTCTCATCTATCAAAAACAAATTCTGGTCGGAAGTGCCCCCCCGCACCATCATGTCGGCAGAGCCTTCGCTGCCTGAAGCCACACCGGTTTTTGTTGACAAAAGTTTTACCACATCTTGTTCCCCGGCTAAAACCGGAAACTGTTGAACATCTTTCATCCGGATGTTTTCACGGCCTGTTGAAATATCCCTCGTTTTATCAAGCAGGTCGCTGTAAACTAACACTTCGTCAATTGATATGCTTTTGTATACCGGGTATAATGAAAAATGTATGCTTGTATCACTACTAATATTAATGTAACCGCTTTTTACATTATAGCCATAAGCCTGGATATAAACTAAATAATCGCCACCCGACAAGCCCATTTTCACCATCCCGTTCTTATTGCTTTTGCTTTCCTTTTCGATAGACGGAATGATAATCGATGCTTTTTTAACAGGCAGGTTATTGGTTGAGTCGGCAATGTTAAATTCAACAATGTAAAACATATTTTGAGCCTGGGTAAAACAGGCTAAAATCATGAAGATGAATATTAAGAAATTTTTTCTCATTCAACACATATATTTTCCGGATTATTCCTCAATCCGTATTGCTAACTCTTTACGTTTTTTAGCCTCAATACAGATATAGCCAAAGTTTGTTGAACCAGGTTCTATTTGCTTGTTCAGCAAATCATATTTCTCAATGTCTTTTTTCAGTTTTTTGTTTTCAACATGCGCCTTAACGATATAAACCAATGCCCCAACCGAAATTGGCCATGTATTTTTATGAAAACTAAAGCCCGACGAAGAATGATAAGTGGGCAGTACAACTGTTCCTATCACATAGTACCACAATGTTTTTTTCTTCAAATATTTGTAATATCTTTTTGAGCCAACAACCCGGACGGGTTCATAATTATTAAAAACAGTAATCGATTCTGAATTCAACAAGAAAGGTTCGTTGGTGTTATTTACAACTTTCAGGGGAATAAAAAGCAAGCCCTGTTTTTCTGTTCGTTTTGTTGAGTAAAGCAACGAATCGCCCACAACTACAGAAACACGACCATCACTCAAAGATGCTTCAGTGTAGTACGCCAGTTCAGGAGAAACACCATAATACTTGGGCAAACAGCTTACCAACAAAGCAGACATTACAATTATATATATTTTATAACTTTTCATCTATTTTTCGTCTATTACAATTTTATTATTCAAAACAACAACAGCAGTATCTTTCAAGTAACTGCCCAACACACCTAAACCTCCGTTAACATTGCTATGCTCTGGCAAAATACCCCGAAATCCGTCAATAAACGAATCATAAGATGTATAATCATCTTCATCGGCCCTGTCATCCATAATATCATAATTTTTCATGTATTGATACAGGTTTTCATCTGTTGTTAACAACAATACTGTATATGATTCTTGAAATATTGAAGATGACAAAGTAAAAGGCTCAATTTCAATCTTATATATTTCGCCGCTCTTTTGGTAGTTAATATAGTGATATGAATTAATATCCGTTATACCATCATATCTGTTATACTTGCTATTCTTCGAAACAATATAATAATCATCACCTGATAAACTTTTCCATTCCCCAACAAACTTGTATTCGTCATATTCCGTATCTCCATTATTAATATTGCTGTTTGTAATGTATTTTTCAGACCAACATGTTCTTTCATCCGGAATTGTTGTTTCTGCTGTAATACCGTCATAACCTTCGACATTTGCTTCAATTTTATAGGTATGTCCGGGTAAAATACGGATTGAATCCTGCGACTGCCCATAAACCATTTTTCTTGAGCCAATAGCCCTTAGTGGCACTTTTTTGCCGGTATTAAAATCGGCTATGCTCACACTGGCATTCTCAATTACTCCATCGTCAACACGTATGGTTTCCTTTACCGAAAACGCTCTTGTAAGCACTACTTGTATACTGTCGCCCGGGGTCAATACCCCTTGAAGCACTAGTTTAGGCTGTTTGTTTAACGATTCAATGTCCAACACCGTTTCGCGGTAGCATGAATTAAAAAACAGCAAAAAAACAACACACTTAATAAAAATACCGGGAAGATTTTTTTTCTTCCCGGTATTTTTCATTATTTCCATTTGATATCCCATGTTAATATATCTCCATCTACATCCTCATAGGTGTATTCACAAGAAATCGAATCACAGACATTTATATTAACTAAAACCCATGTTAAAGTTTTAGCAACTTTCTTTTCGTTTACTCCATCATCACTGCCACAATCTATTATTTCATCGTCTTGCCAGTTCAATCTATAATATGCACACCCATCTACTTTAGCATAATCCATTCTTCTGTTTTTCCAACCACGCCATGAATCTTCTCTCCCTATAATCCGAACGCCAATGCTTGCATATGCAAGATAATTCACACACCAACATTTCAAATCTACACCTAAATCGTCATTTTTAAAGCCATCATCCTTACCTCGCTTTTTTTTCGTCTCCCAACCACTTACACTCTTAAGTACAACTTCTGAAGGTTCTTTAAAGATCCCTCTCTTAATTTTAAATGTTTCAACATTATTTACTCTTTCAGTAACACCATCATTAATTTTGTTTAATTTCTCAAAATCTAAATCAGGAATTACATATTCAGTACTGTATGTGATTTTGTGTATTGTATCATTTAGAACAAATACCCCCTGTTGATTAACAACAGAAGCAAAGTACATATCTTCAATTATAAATTCATCTTTATCATCTATTAATTCATCGCTTAACTGATTGTTTAAAATTTTTCTATACGAATTTGAAAAACCAATGGTTTTCTCCCAAGCTTCAAGTTCATCAACATCTAAGCGATGTAACTCGGTCAGTGCATATTTAAAAGCTTTACGGTCTTTAAAATATACAATGTCATTTTCAACCCATACATCTTTCTGATTTTCTAGTTGATCAGACATTTGCAAGTCTGTTTCATCCATATTTTCACACGATAAAAATGGTATCACCAATACAATTACGAATAAAAACAATTTATTATTTCTCATTTTAATTAACTTTGCGAACAGGGAGTTACCGCTCCCTATTCAGATTAATAATTTGGATTTAAGGCAGCATGATTTTCGGATTGTGTTGCCTTTTTTATTTTGCCTTACCTTTTCAAAAAAGGCAATATTCACGACAACCCGAATTATACCTAGGTTATTTACATAGGCAACTTATTTTAAAAAGTGAATATCTTCCAAAAGAAAAACAACTGGCTTTGAGTTCCAGCAATAAAGTAAATGCTACGTCAAAATTATTCATAGTGTTATAGTTTATTGGGTAGTGCAAGTATAATAATAATATTTGACAATAATGGGGGGGGGTATATGGCTGTTTTTTTTGACAAAAACATGATTTGGGTTGATGAACAGCCCCATTTCTTTGACAAAAGAACCAATTACCATTCCTCGGCCAACAAATGAAGAAATCCCGTCAGGGATGAAATATGGGTAGAAAAATCACAACCACAAAAACATATGCGTCCTGTAGGGACGCGATAAAACATCTCACCAAATTTTGCACCAACGACGCAATGTTGAGTACAATGGCAACTACCTACTACCCATGTTTTATACATTGGTGTTAAGGCAAGCAAATCATAGTGCCCCTGCAAAAAAGTTCTGCTTGTGAATCTTCTACACCCCTTATCCTTCAACAATCATTATTCCCTTCAAGCAATTCTGTTATCTTTGCACCCTAATTTTTCAGAAGTATAAAATATATGGTATCGGTAGAACAGGTAAAACTTAATTTTGGTGGATTTGACTTATTTAAAGGTATTTCATTTAAGGTAAACGAGCGCGACCGCATTGGCCTCACGGGCAAAAACGGGGCCGGCAAATCAACGTTGCTTAAAATGATTGCCGGCATGCAACACCCTACCGAAGGCAGCGTGGTTGTCCCTAAAGATTCGGTTATTGGCTACCTGCCCCAAACCATGATTTTAAACGACACCCAAACCGTTTACGAAGAAACTAAACAGGCATTCAGGGAATTACTCGAAATTGAAAAGAAAATCAACCACCTGAACGAAGAAATGGCCACCCGTACCGATTACGAATCGGACAGTTACCACGAACTGATACAAAAAAGCACCGACCTGACCGACCACTTCAATATGATGGGCGGCCATAATTACGAGGCCGATATTGAGCAAACCCTTACCGGACTGGGTTTTAAACGCAGCGATTTCACCCGGCAAACCACCGAATTTAGTGGCGGTTGGCGCATGCGCATTGAATTGGCCAAGCTGCTCTTACGAAAACCCGATGTTTTTTTGCTTGATGAGCCCACCAACCACCTCGATATTGAATCGATTCAATGGCTCGAAGATTTTCTGAAAAATTACAATGGTTCCATCATCCTGGTTTCGCACGACCGCGCTTTCCTCGACAACATAACCAACCGCACCATTGAAATTTCGTTGGGACAGATTTACGATTACAAGGCAAACTATTCAAAATACTTAGAACTACGGGCCGAACGCCGTGAGCAACAAATTGCCGCTTACCGCAACCAGCAAAAAACCATCCAGGAAACCGAAGAGTTTATAAACCGCTTTCGCTATCAGGCCACCAAAGCCGTGCAGGTGCAATCGCGCATTAAGCAGCTCGAAAAAATGGACCGCATCGAAATTGATGAAGAGGACAACAGCCGCCTGAACCTCAGGTTCCCGCCCCCGCCCCATTCGGGAAAAATTGTGGTTGAAGCCAAAGGGGTGGGCAAATCGTACGGCGACCTGGAAGTATTAAAGAACATCGACCTATACATTGAAAAAGGTGAAAAAATCGCCTTCGTTGGCAAAAACGGCGAAGGTAAAACCACACTGGCCCGTATTATCATGAACGAACTGGAACATACCGGAAAAATGAAAATCGGGCACAATGTGAAGATTGGCTATTTTGCCCAAAACCAGGCCGATTTGCTCGATAATGAAAAAACTGTATTCGAAACCATCGACGATGTGGCCGTGGGCGATGTACGCACAAAAATACGCGATATTCTTGGCGCTTTCATGTTCCCTGGCGAAGATGTCGACAAAAAAGTAAAAGTACTATCGGGCGGTGAACGCACGAGGCTTGCCATGGTTAAGCTCATGCTTGAACCGGTAAACTTTTTGGTGATGGACGAACCCACCAACCACCTCGACATGCGCTCGAAAGAAATATTAAAACAGGCTTTGATTGACTTCCCGGGCACCGTGCTGCTTGTTTCGCACGACCGTGAATTTCTTAATGGTCTTGTAAACGGCGTATACGAGTTCAGGGACAAGAAAATCAAACAGCACATGGGCGGTATTTACGATTTTATACGCGACCGCAAAATTGAATCGCTGAAAGACCTTGAGCAAAAGCAAAAAACATCAAAACAGCCATCTGAAAGTATAAAAACGACACCGGCACAGGAGAAGGAGTTAACTTTTGAAGAGAAAAAAGAAATAAGCAAGACCATAAAAAAAGCAGAAAAGCAAGTTGAAAACCTGGAACAAAAAATTGATGAGCTGGAACAAAAAGTAATCCAAATGGACCAGCAGCTTGCCAACCCTGAAAATGCAGATGATTCACTGTTTTCGGACTACGAAAAAGTGAAACGCACACTTGAACAAACCATGTACGAATGGGAGATATCAATTGAAAAGCTTGATGAAAGCCAATCAAAAAAAACATGGTAACTTTGTAACACAAAACTCATAAAAAATGAAGGACAACAATTTCATATTCGGAATACGCACGGCGATAGAAGCCATACATTCGGGGAAAACCATCGACAAACTTCTGTTAAAAAAAGGGTTACAAGGCGAACTTTACAAAGAATTGCTCGATTTAATAAAAGAGTACGACATTAACACGCAAATAGTGCCCGAGCAAAAACTAAACAGGGTAACCCGAAAAAACCACCAGGGTGTTATAACTTTTATTTCACCCGTCCCCTTTTACGATATTGAAGAAATTGTAACTTCCACCTACGAAAAAGGGGAAACCCCATTTGTTTTGTACCTCGACCGCATAACCGACGTGCGCAACTTTGGGGCAATCGTGCGGACTGCCGAATGTGCCGGGGTACATGCCATCGTAGTCCCCGAAAAAGGCTCGGCCCAGATTAATGCCGATGCCGTAAAAACATCGGCAGGGGCACTGCACCATGTACCGGTGTGCAAAGTAAAAAGCGGTCATGAAACCCTTCACGGCCTTAAACAAAACGGCATAAAACTTATTGCTGCAACCGAAAAAGCGGCCAATGACCATACCACAGCCGATTATTCCGGCCCTTGTGCCATTATAATGGGGTCAGAAGAAGATGGCATCTCCGATGAGATCCTCCGCATGGCCGACGAATTGGTTAAAATACCTATTCTTGGAAAAATCGGGTCGCTCAATGTTTCGGTAGCTTCAGGCATTGTTTTGTATGAAGTGGTACGGCAAAGAACTGAACAATAAAAAAGGCAGGGTGAAATTCCTGCCTCATTATTAATGTATTTATCCAAAAAATATCTTATTGTGCTATTGGTATTTCCCGTTTAAACGTTTCTTCTAACGAGATAAAAGTCTCAGTACTGGAAACCCCCGGTATCTTTTGGATATTATCGTTTAATATTTTCTTCAAGTCTTCATTGGTACGGGCGTAAACTTTGGCAAAAATAGCGTATTGCCCGGTAGTATAATGGCACTCAACAACCTCGGGAATTCGCTCAAGGCTAACTGCCACGTCCTCGTAAATACCACCTTTCTCAAGAAAAATACCAATATAAGTACAGGTGTGAAAATCAACCATCTTGGGATCGATATGATAACCTGAGCCAACAATTACTTTCATCTCAATCATACGGTTTACACGCTGATGAACTGCTGCCCTTGAAATACCGCATTCAGCAGCAACATCCTTAAATGGCAAACGGGCATTTTTGGTGATGATATCCAAAATTTTTAAATCAATATCATCAAGTTGATGTTTAATTGACATTTCTTCTGTATTTTTTATAAAGAATGATATAACTCAAACAAAAATAATCAAATATGCCTTATTTAAAACATTTTGACATATTGGTTTTAAAAATAACAATAAAAAAGTTCCGATTTATCAATATGTCAAACAACAAGAACTTACAAAAAACAACACAAAAAACAACAAACCTTAACGCCACAGCCAACAAATTCTTATCATGAACACCCCCAAAGGCGACATCTATTTATATCAAACCCCACACCCCCCATATTTTAACCAGCACTCCCCAAACATCTAACCACCAACCGACACACCACAATATAATATTTTTCTATTTTTACATTGTTTTTTATATCTTTTTGATATTTTTGCGGTATATTCATTGATATTTTGATTAAAATACAAAGAAAATGAAACGGAAAGGCAGCTGGCTCGTTATATTGGGCCTTATTATTATTTCAGCAATACTGGGAATTATCTTCCCGGGCAGTGGTAAATTTACAGATGACCCAAACCTCAACATGGGCGACACCGCATGGATGTTGACAGCAACAGCCCTGGTATTACTAATGACACCGGGTTTAGGCTTCTTTTATGGGGGCATGACACACCCACGGCATATCATCTCAACCATTTTGCAAAGTTTTATTGCAATGGGAATTGTAAGTTTATTATGGGTTGTTGTTGGGTTTAGCCTGGCTTTTGGCGACAGCCTGGGAGGCGAAGGCACAGGGATAATTGGCAACCCGGCTACTTTTTTTATGTTCCGGAATGTGCACGGGCATACCGACCCCGACCTTGCCCCCACAATACCGCTGGCACTTTTTGCCATGTTTCAACTCAAATTTGCCATTATCACCCCTGCACTTATAACCGGCTCATTTGCCGGAAGGGTACGCTTCAGGGCCTATATGCTGTTTATTTGCTTATTCACCCTGCTTATTTATGCCCCGTTGGCACACATGACATGGCACCCCAACGGACTTTTCCGCAACTGGGGGGTACTCGACTTTGCCGGTGGCACAGTTGTTCATATGTCTGCCGGATTTGCTGCTTTGGCCGGGGCTATTTTCCTTGGGAAACGCAAAGATTACAACAAACCCACACAACCGGCAAACATCCCGTTTGTTTTACTCGGTGCCGGCCTTTTATGGTTCGGGTGGTTTGGCTTTAACGCCGGTTCGGCACTAGGCGCCAACGCAGCCGCCACACTTGCCCTGTTAAACACCAACACCGCTTCGGCTGCGGCCATGCTGGCCTACATATTTTTCGATGCTGCCAAAGGCAAAAAACCTTCGGCCATGGGTGCAGCCATTGGCCTGGTAGTAGGTTTGGTTGCCATTACACCGGCTGCTGGTTTTGTAAATGTGGGGTCCAGTATCTTTATCGGTGTTACCGCTTCAATCATTAGCAACATTGCCATAAATTATTTTGGCAACCGCTCGAATATTGACGACACGCTTGATGTTTTTCCGGCACACGGCGTTGGAGGAATAACCGGAATGATACTTACTGCCGTTTTTGCAAGCGGTGTTGGTCTCATTTACGGGGAAATTGAAACATTTGCCTACCACATGCTCGCTCTTGTGATAACAACAGTCTTCGCCCTTGGCGGCTCATTCCTGCTATATTGGATAACCAATAAAATAATCGGGATGAGGGTAAGCCCAAATTCTGAAAAAATAGGGTTAGACCTGAGCCAACACGAAGAGACTTACGGATTTGAGTATAAAGAAAACAAATAACAAATATCGATTATCATAAATTAGACCAGAAAACAGATGCGGGGAAGTCACTTTTTAGTGGCTTCTTTTTTTGTGTGTTTGCCACAAATTGTGCAATTTTTGTTTATTTTTAAGGCATTGTCTAACTCATTACTACAACTATGAAACAACTATTTTACACGCTTTTATTATCCGGAATCATTTTTTTCATCTCATGCTCATCAAAAAATCAAACACCAGTTGAAAAGTTCGGCCAATTAAAAATTGAAGGCACCAACATTACGAATCAAAAAGGTAAAGCTGTTCAGCTAACAGGAATGTCGCTTTTCTGGAGCCAATGGATTGGGCAATACTATAATTATGACTGTATAAAATGGTTGCGCGACGATTGGAAATGTATGGTCGTAAGGGCTGCCATTGCTGTCGACAATGGTGGCTATGCCGAAAACCCCACGAAAGAACTAAACCGGGCAAAAAAAGTAATTGATGCAGCCATCGACCTGGGCATTTATGTGATTGTCGATTTCCATTCCCATCATGCTGAAGATTACCTGAAAGAAGCAAAAACATTTTTTGGTGAACTAGCAAGTGAATATGGTGATCATCCCAATATTATTTACGAAATATACAACGAGCCGCTTAATGTATCATGGGACGAAGTTCTTAAGCCTTATTCAGAAGCCGTTATTGCTGAAATCCGGAAACACGACCCCGACAACATCATTGTTTGTGGGACACCCCGTTGGTCGCAACGTGTTGACGAAGCTGCCTTAAACCCCATCAACGATGACAATGTTGCTTACACATTACATTTTTACGCCGGAACACACGGCGAAGAGCTCATGCAGGCTGGCGACATCGCCATAGAAAAAGGCATTTGCATTTTTGTTACAGAATACGGTACAACCAATGCCAACGGCGACGGCCCCGTTTTTAAAGAGGAAACACAAAAATGGTACAACTGGATGGACAAACACCAAATAAGCCATTGCAACTGGAGCATTGCCGATAAAAACGAATCGTCGGCAGCACTTGTTGAAGGCGCAAGTGCCAACGGAAGCTGGAAAGAAGATGAAATTAAAACATCCGGCAAATTTGTACGCCAAATGTTACGGGATAAATATTCCGAAACATTTGAATAAAATAAAAAAGCTGTTTTGATACCAACCAACAATAACACGACAAATGGCACAACAACTATTAATACTTACCTTCCTTTTTTTCGCAACAACAAACCTGGCACAGGAAAAATTAAAAACAGGAAGTGAGGAACGCACAAATTGGGGCACGTTGTTATCAAAATCATCAGACTGGTACCAACAAAAAAATGCACAACATATCGCCGATAACATTATTATTTTTCAACGCAAAAGCGGCGGATGGCCCAAAAATATTAACATGGCCCGTGATTTAACCCCAAACGAAGTTCGTATTGTAAAAAACAATAAAACAAACAAAGATGCAACCATCGATAACAGCACCACGTATACACAGCTAAGGTTTCTTGCAAAAATATATCAGGCAACCCACGAAGAGAAATATCTTCGCAGCTTCAATAAGGGCTTCGATTATTTGATGGAGGCCCAGTATCCGAATGGAGGATGGCCTCAGTTTTATCCATTACGAAAAGGATATTACAGCCATATTACATTTAACGACGATGCCATGACCGGGGTAATGTATCTGCTCCACGACATTGTGCAGCAAACACCCGACTTTGCTTTTATTGATAAAAAACGATTTGAGCAAGCAAAAGAGGCCGAACAAAAAGGGTTGGATGTTATTTTAACGACTCAAATTAATCTTAACGGCCAAAAAACCGGATGGTGCGCCCAATACAATGAAGAAACCCTTGAACCTGCCGACGCACGCTCGTATGAACTCGCCAGCATTAGCGGGAAAGAAACGGTTACCATCATATATTATCTAATGAGCCTGTCCCATCCTGACCAAAAAATCAAAACGGCTATTGTTAATGCCTGCCAATGGCTTGAAGATGCAAAAATTGAAAACTACAAACTGGCATATATACCCGACAGTAATGCTGCTGAAAATTACAATCGCATATTGAAAAAAGACAAAAACGGACCTGATCTGTGGGCACGTTTTTATAATCTTAAAACCGGTAAACCATTATATGTTGACCGTGGCGGGAAAATATGCAACAAATACAATGAAATTTCGTACGAACGTCGCAACAACTACGTCTACATCGAACAATTTGCCCATAAGCTTTTAACCGAAGATTTTCCACAGTGGAAGAAAAAACAAGATATTGACTAAGATAATAATCATATGGTATGATTTAAATTAACATCATTAAAAAAGGGCATCAAAAAGATGCCCTTTTTTAATCACTTTCCTTTTAAAAACTAATACGAAGATACTTTTACAATTTTATTTCCGTCATTTGCCTTTACTTTTATAATCCAAAGTCCTTTCGATATGTTAAAATGCATATTGTCATTTGTACGAACCGTTCTCATCAACATTCCGTTAATATTGAATAATTTTATAGTTGTGGTTGAATTTACATTTGAGACATACAAATTTCCTTCATTTACATAAACATTAACCAGTGAACCAGAATCAAAAACAGGAACATTTGTACCATCGTCGTTGGCTATAAGTTCAGGAATGGGGTCCCATCCATCATCACCCTTTGTAAAATTATACGTTGTAATATCGGTTCCATCATTTAATACCGGTTCAACCAAAACACCAGACCATGTAGCCCTTGAATTCATATTATCCACTCCAGATAACTCTGTTGTGCCATATTCATACATCATTTCCGATTCGCCTCCCAGCGTACTCAACCATCCAACAGGATTAATCAAAGACTGGTCTTCATAGCCACTATAATCAGTAGTTTCAACCGTTGTATTATAAAATACAACTTCGCTTGTTGTTGGCTGCCATGGCCGCCCATAATAACCGGGCTTCGACCTGTATGTTGATGAAGTTTCAATGCCTGGTTTAGCAGATGTAACAGTACATTCATACATTAAATATCCACGCCCCCCCTCTTGCTGGGCTGCAGTAATGTACGATCTGTCGCTGCTGTCATCACTGGTATTCATTGCCAAATCAGTCTGATAAAACACAGCTGTCATACCTCCAAAGAGATAATCTACTGCCCCCATAACAACTCCTTTGTATACAACGACCCGACTGTTATGACCACCAAAGAAAGAATCCTGACGTCCTATAACCCGGCAATTCATCAGCACAACCTTGTCGGTATTATTAGTAACAGCGATTGCTGCTGCACGTTCAACAAAACTCTTATCCTGGACACTTGTATTACCATAATCGGTTGGTCGTTCGCCACGGCTACCTGATTCCCACATAACAACTACATCCTCACTCTCTTTTTTGGAAATATACTGGTTAAAAGAATTTTCAAAAATAATATGTTCTGCGGTGAAACCATCGGCACTAACCACAACTGTTGCATTCCAAAAAGAACCATTTGTTGTCCCGGCTCCTGCATTTTCATTTGAAATGTAACCATTCTCTTTATTCACCTCAAGCACCCTGGTATTCCATCTCTGTTTGTCATCCATACTATAATAATGATAACCATGACCGTAATATGATGTTATACGAACAGCCCCCGGGGCTATATCAACCCCTTCGTTTTGAATCGCAATAGAAGGAGTAAGCGCCGCATTTTTAAATGTCACAT
>JASMTI010000037.1:0-1011 GCA_041694375.1 Bacteroidales bacterium
GGTAATTTGGGGTAACAAAAAAGCGTTACCCTTGGGTAGTTCCAGTGGAAACGCAACTCGGCGGACGATTATTACCCCACCGTTACCCCCGGATTACCCCCACCGTTACCCCACTAAAACGCATACAGGCGGACGTGTATAGGCACGATTACCCCTTATACGCACATACACACACATTTTCTGACGGGTAACGATTTTGAGAATTTAGTATATAAAGACGGTTTAATTTTTAGTGAATTTGAGTTAGTATTTTTCAGAAGAAATAGAGGTAGAGGAATTTTCCAGTTGAAATTGGGGTTAAAAGGCTAATTGTGTAACTGTCTAAACTTTTTAATGCACAACCTAAACTTTTTAATGCACAACCACCAAAAATAACGAAAAAACATCAACAAATCGCCCCAAACCGTTACAAAAACGTATATATTACAGTGTATATGTTGTCATAAAACGTTATTACAGTGTAAAAATAATGAAGTGCGCCGGAAAAGGGGTTCCTACATGAACTGGCGGCTAAACATCCCCTTGTTTTACTAAGTTATGGTGTAATTCGGGGCAAATTTGCATGTCTTTTTTTGTTTTGCGCAGTGCTATCCTATGCTATCGCCCTGGACCAGTTCCAATCCGATATTATTTCTACTGGTCAGCAGTATTCGGGCCGAACACGGATGCCTGACGTTCCAGGTGCTTGTCTGCTACCGCAGCCAATCACGTCCTAACAAAATTTATTATTCGCAATTTAAACCACATCGATCCCTTCCGGGATACGATGGGTTTAAAAGCGAATTAATGCTGACGTTCGGATTGAAGCCAGTGGCAGCGAGAAACGGTCACTGGTAGGAGTGTTTGAGAAATGATAGTACAAACAATAGAGGCATCCACGAGCGATGTAAGTAAGTTCAATGGGCTGACCGAGGCCCAGTACAGGGAATTGTGCCAGAAATATCCCGCTGCTCCTAGTTCCAAGGACTGGGTAGACGACCAGGCAGAAGTGCTTGACCGTGGAGCCGGTGA
>JASMTI010000038.1:0-5504 GCA_041694375.1 Bacteroidales bacterium
ACTGCCGTGTTTTCGATTTGCGAACCTGAAGGTACGCTTGCTTTAACCTGCGCGGTAATTTCTAACGTTTCCGATGTGCCGGCCGCCAAGGTGCCTACATCCCACCCGGGGGCGGTAAAACTGCCGGCCGTGGTACTTGAACTTACAAAGACAAGCTCCGGTGGCAAATTATCGCTCACCAATACATCCTGTGCATCGCTCGGTCCCGGGTTGTTTACCGTTATCGTGTAGGTAATGTTTTCGCCGGCGGTGACTTCTGATAAGTCGGCTGTTTTTATTACCGATACATTAGCCAAAGCATCAACCGAATTGATGATGGTTGAGCTGTTGTTATCGGTAATAGAATCATGCGTTGTACTGGTAACAAAAGAAGTATTGCTGATGGATGAACCTTGTAAAACATCCGGCTTAACCTTTGCTTCAATTTCCAACGTATCGGTTGCGCCACTAATAATCGTACCAACGCTCCATTCAGGGGCGCTCCATGTACCCGAAGATGAGGTTGCACTTATAAAATCGAGATTAGAAGGCAAATTATCTGTAACCAGCACATCATGTGCATCAGAAAAGCCATTATTTTTAAGGATAATTGAATACGTTACCGTTTCGCCTGCCACGAATACTTCCGGAATAGCTGTTTTAACCACAGCAAGATCGGCAACGGTATAAACACTATCGTTGGCTTGAGACATATTGTTGCTCAAAACCGGGTCATTCACTTCGCTGCTTACGGTTGCTATGTTTTCAATTTCACCACTATAATTACTGTTTAAAGTTCCCCTGATCAAAACGGTACATTCACCGCCGGCAACTACCGTTCCCATGTTCACAGAATCGCCCCAGACAAAAAATGCAGATTTACAGCGTGAAGCTTCAACTTCGCTGATAAATTCAGGTACATCATCGTAAACCATATAGTTGGTTGCATCGCTGGGACCGTTATTGCTGTATGTGATGAGGTAAACAATCTCGCCCCCGGCAACAAGCTGTTTTGGCTCTGTTACCAATTCTTTCACAACAACGATATCGGCTTTTGTTTCAACTGTAGTTGTGACCGATGACGTGTTGTTTGTATTATCGGGATCGGGTGTATTGCTGCTCACAGATGCAGTATTCACGATACCTTGAGTTACATCACCCGGCACATTGCCCCTGATTAATAAGCTGTAACTTTGACCAAAGTTCAATGTTCCGATATTAAGAGCACCGTTCCATGCCGACCAGTTGCTTCCATCATCATAAGAATATTCAGCATTCATTATAAAATCAGAATCAATATTATCGGTGATGATAACCGACTCAGCATTCATGTTGGAACTCAGGTTTTCTACCTCAATTGAATATGATATTTGAGTTCCGGCCGTAATACTTGCAGGTGCGGTTTTCACAATTTGCAAATCGGCCTCAACTTCTAAAGTTGACTCAATGGTTTGAGTATTGTTACCGGGTTCAGGGTCGGGCACATCGCTTGTTACACTGGCTGTGTTTACCAGCGGACTGCTTGCCATATTGGCCACCATACCCTTTATTTGTAGTTCATACGTGGCTTTGTTCGCTATGGTTCCCACATTTAGGCTGTCTGCCCAATTGCTCCATGACGAACCACCATCAGTAGAATATTCGGTATCCGAAACTACAGCGGGGTCAATAATATCAGTAATTACTGAACCGGCAGCATCACTCGGACCATTATTAAACACATTTACCTGGTATATAATTTCTTCATTTTTGCTCACAGGCGAAGTCAATGATGTTTTCGTCAATATTAAATCGGCCGAAGCTTCAATGGTAGTTGATACTTCCGACTCGTTGTTGTCGGGATCCGGATCAGGCGTATCACTAATTACCGTGGCTGTGTTCAACAAACTACCCGTGGCCGATGATGATATATCACCCCTTATCAGTAAATAATTTGTCCCCGGGCTCACCAAAAAATCAGAAAGTGTACGCAAGCCACTCCATGACTGCCAGGAGTTACCCTCGTTCAGCGAATATTCACCGTTTGTTACACCGGCAGGCAGAATATCTTCGATGCGCGTATTCACTGCGTTACTTGGACCATTGTTCAATACCGTTAGCGAATAATAAATTTTTGTTCCCGCTACTATCGTTGCAGGACCTGTTTTCTCAATTGATAAATCAGAAAGCGTGGTAACTGCTATGGTTTCTGTATCGCTGTTATTACCCGTTTCAGGATCGGATGTTGTACTTAATACAGTCGCTGTATTTTCAAGTTCCACCCCCTGGTCAATATCTTCATTTAAACCGCCCCTCAACAAGAAATCAAAAGATGCCCCGGTATCCACCAATCCATAGGTAAGAATGCCGGTCCAGACGTTCCAGCTTTCACCATTATCGGTACTATATTCAGGTGATTCGAATGAAGAAGGCACATCGTCAGACACCTGAACAAACTGGGCGTCAGATGGCCCTGCATTTTCAACTGAAATCTGATAAATAAGCGTATCGCCTGCTACCGCAGCTGTTATGGCTTCTTTGCTTAATGACAAATCGGCAATAGCAACAACATTACCACTATGTGTTGAATTATTATTTGTTGATACCGGGTCGTTGGTATCGGATTCTACAGTAGCTGTATTTTGAATAACGTCACCTTGCAGAATTTCAGGTTTTACACTTGCATTAATGGTTAATGTTTGGCTGCTGTTAACCGGCATATTGCCAATTCCCCATTCAGGTGCATTCCATGTTCCGCTGCTTGTTGATGCATTGAGAAAAACAAGTTCGGAAGGAAGCACATCATTTACTGATACATTTTCTGCAACACTTGGGCCATTGTTTGTTACCGTAATGTTGTATGTAATATCTTCTCCGGCTACAAAAGGATTGGGCGTTGCACTTTTTACAATTGCCAAATCGGCCTGTTTTATTACGGGCACCGTTATCGTTGATGTATCGTTATCAGGATCGGGATCGGGTGTAGGTGTTGATACTACTACCGTATTACCAATGTTTGTACCATGTGGGGTATCATCGTCTACCATGGTATTTAAGGTAAGCGTAGCTGTTGCACCCGGTTCAAGCATTGCAATGTTCCAATCGGGGTTATTGAACGTACCCACTGTCGCATCAGCGCTTGTTAATGTTAATTCAGCCGGCAGGTTATCGCTTACCAGCACATCAAGTGCATTCGACGGACCATTGTTTGTAAGCGTAATGGTATAAACAAGGCCCTCGCCGGCAATAACTTCAGCCTTATTGGCTGTTTTTGTTATCGTTAAATCAGACGATGTACTAATGTTTGCGGTATGTGTTGACGTATTGTTTGATGAAACCGGATCGGGCGTGCTTGAGCTTACTTTTGCTGTATTATTGATGCTTGATCCATCTGTCACATTCGCTTTAACATTGGCAGTTATGGTAAGTTGAACTGCCTGCCCAAGCGGCAATGTCCCAATAGTCCAGTCGGGGTTTATCCAATCGCCAACGTTGGTTGACACATCGGTAACCGTAAGCGATGATGGAACTACATCGTTCACGTTTACATTAACGGCATCACTTGGACCGGTATTCTCCACGCTCAGCGTGTAAACAATTTCTTCACCAGCGTTCAAATTATCATCCGAAGCTGTTTTATCCATCACTAAATCAGCCAATGTGTTGACCGTTTTTGAACTTGTAGAAGTGTTATTGTCCATATCAGGATCGGTAGTAGGGCTTGCAACGATTGCCGTATTATTGATAAGCGTACCTTCGGCAACATTTGCATTTACAAGGGCAGTGAGCTGCAACGTTTCTGTTGCACCCGCACTCAAAGTACCAATTTCCCATTCAGTTCCGGTAAAATTGCCTGTTGAAGGATTGGCACTTTCAAAAGTAAGACCTGCCGGGAGATTATCCGTTACACTTACATCCTGGGCGTCTGATGAACCGTTATTATTAACAGTAATCAGGTAAGTCACATTTTGCCCGGCGATCACAGTATTCGTTTGTGATACTTTAGTAACTTCAAGGTCGGCAAGAGCATTTACCTGATTGCTAATGCTCGACGTATTATTCGAAGCATCAGGATCGGGTGTTGTGCTGGTAACCGAGGCTGTGTTCACCAATGTTGTTCCCTGTGGAACATTAGCTTTAACCAATGCCGAAATTTCCATTGTTACAATCGCATCGTTTACCAAAGTCCCAATATTCCATTCGGGTGAATTCCATGTGCCCACAGAAGTATTTACGCTGATCAATTGCAATTCAGTTGGTAAATTATCGGTAAGTACAACATTTTGAGCATCGGATAATCCCAGGTTGTTAACTGTGATGGTATAATTAATTACTTCGCCTGCAACAGCATTTTCCTGTACCGACGTTTTTGAGATATTTAAATCGGCATTCGTATTCACCCCATTGGTAACCGAAGCAGTATTGTTCGATGGATCAGGATCATCAACTTCGCTGCTCACTGTAGCTGTGTTGGTAATATTACCTTCGAAATCGCTGCTGATTGTACCCCTGATTAAAACGGTACATTCGCCACCGGCAACTACAGTGCCCATATTGGCAGAACCATTCCAAGAAACAAAGCCGGATTCGCAACGCGACGCTTCAACATCAGAAATTGCTGAAGGTACATCGTCGTAAATCATATAATTGGTGGCATCGCTTGGACCGTTATTGATGTATGTTAAGCGGTAAACAATTTCTGAACCTGCAACAAAATCAGCCTCATCGGTCACAAGTTCTTTGATCACTTCTATATCGGCATCCAGGTTAATGTTGGTGGTATGCGTTGATGAATTATTGCTGCTTTGCGGATCGGGTGTACTGCTGCTAACTGTCGCTGTATTCGATACATCCTGAGTTACATTGCTCAACACATCCCCTCTGATTTGGACGGTAAAGGTATCGCCAAAGTTTAGTGTGCCAATGTTTAATGAACCATCCCATTCAAGCCAATTCGTTCCACCATCAACCGAATATTCAGGGTTGATAATGAAATTATCATTAATATTATCAGATATCAATACCGATTCGGCATCCATATTTGGGCTTAAGTTGCTTACTTCAATCGTGTACGTGATTGGTGTGCCCGCTGTAATGCTGGCTGGTCCCGTTTTTTCTATTTCCAGGTCGGCTTCAACCTCCAATGGCGTTTCAATAGTTTGTATGTTGTTATCCGGCTCAGGGTCGCTTACATCGCTGTCAACACTTGCTGTGTTTTCTAATGGTGATGCAGCGGCGTTGGTTACCGTACCCCTGATACGCATTTCATAAGTATCATGGATTGAAATGTCTCCTACGCTAACATTTCCTGTCCAGCTTGTCCATGTGTTACCTTCATCCAATGAATATTCCGCCCCTGCAATTATTGCCGGGTCAATTACATCGGTGATTACCGTGTTCGTAGCATCGCTCGGCCCGTGGTTAAAAATACTTATCCCGTAAACAATCTCTTCGTTTTTGTTTACCGGGGAGGTAAGGGCTGTTTTGGCCAATACAAGATCGGCCGATGCTTCAATTGTGGTTGTCACATCCGATTCGTTGTCCCC
>JASMTI010000039.1:0-6197 GCA_041694375.1 Bacteroidales bacterium
ACTGCCGTGTTTTCGATTTGCGAACCTGAAGGTACGCTTGCTTTAACCTGCGCGGTAATTTCTAACGTTTCCGATGTGCCGGCCGCCAAGGTGCCTACATCCCACCCGGGGGCGGTAAAACTGCCGGCCGTGGTACTTGAACTTACAAAAACAAGCTCCGGTGGCAAATTATCGCTCACCAATACATCTTGTGCATCGCTCGGTCCCGGGTTGTTTACCGTTATCGTGTAGGTAATGTTTTCGCCGGCGGTGACTTCTGATAAGTCGGCTGTTTTTACAACCGACACATTAGCCGTATGTAAAACTTCAACAGTGATTATTGCCTCATCGCAGTTACCGGGATTGCCGGTTTCACAAATAGAATACTCAATCGTGTAAGTACCACCGGGAGTAAAAGGTTCAACCGAAACTTCACCGGTAGTTGTATTCACTTCAATATTAGGGTTTGACGAAGGACTAATAACCGTTATGTCAACATCTGAAATTGTAGCCTGAGCATCTAAAAACTCATCGTTTTCTAAAACATCGCTAATGGCCACACCTCCAAAGAATCCATTAACAGGATCCCCTATATTATCATCATCATTAGCAATAATGTGTGCATGGATAACAGCATCATCCGCTACAGGTCCTGAAGGAGAGCCATCGTAGTTTGAACCATCAACCGGTAAGCCTGAAGACTGGTATGTAGTGTTACTGCCCGGTAGAGCATTGGTTTCAGCGGTTATAAACCTGTTTGGATCGGAGCTGTCGCGCGTTGGGTCAAGAAAATGAGCCTGGGCGCCTGTGTGGTAAGTCCCTGTTGAAACCGAAGGGTCAACAGCAACAACCATGTTGATCGTTACCATACCATTTTGTGGAATATTAAAAGCATCAAAAGCAGGCTGATTTGCCGATCCAATATTTGATAAAGAAGACGGCCCGGTTGCATTTCCAGAATAAGATACTGACGCAGAAACCAGGCTAAAACCACCTGGCAACTGGCTTTCGATGAGTGCCCCGCCTGCAGCACCACCACTAATATTTTCAACTGTAATTTGGTATGTTGTTGAAGTTCCACCACTTACCGGGTTTGTTCCTGTATGTTCAACTTCAACAATAAGCTCGGGGACACACAAAGCACTAAAACCCTGAATATAATCAGGAAGTTGAGAAATTGTAAATGAGGAAACGTAACCGTTTTGGCCATCTTGTGAGCCATGGGCATTACCGTCACCGCCATCAGTTAATCCGTTACGACCGGCATCTACCTGTGTAGAAATGCTGGCCCCGGGCACGCTGTGAAAAACAGTACCGCCGCCGCCACCACCACCGGGACCGTGTTCGGTATGAGAAGAACCATCGTCATTGAGTGTATTTCCACCATCTCCCCCATTTGCAATAATCGATAGATTTGCAGAAGGGCTTGATGATTTAGTTTTAATAAAAACACTACCACCGGCACCACCGCCACCGGCACCATCAGGTGCAGAACCATAAGCCCCTACCTGACCGTCATCGCCATTTGCAATAAAAGTACCTGAACCGGTAATTAAATCAGCAGTAATGAAGATTGCACCACCCCCCGGGCCTCCTTTCACACCTGTGGTCGCATTGTTGGCATCGCCACCGCCACCGCCACCGCCAAGAAAAATACGGTCGAGCGACTGGGGAAGGTTGATCCCAGGGCGGCCACCATGAGGAATTGCAGCACCTCCGGCACCCTGCCATCCGTTACCACCAACCCCACCGGCACCGGCATTACCTCCGCCGCCACCACCGGCATTGTGGTCGTTACCACCACCACCGGCATTACCCGGCGCGCCACGGCCGTAATCGCCCTGTGGGTAACCAATCCATGTAGAGCCCTGATCGACCTGGTTTTGACCATCGAACATCCAACGGGGGGTTCCGGCTATACCTTCACCTTTACCCGATGCTTGTGATATAGATGTTGTACGGAACAAAGACCTGTTATCGTTAGAATTCTCCCGATCCTGATAACCGGCCCTAAAACCGGCACCACTGGCGTTAATCGTATAACCGTTCATATGTATTGCTCCGGCAGCATCAAGGGCAATAATACCCCCCACGCGCCCATTCCATGCCGGACAACTGACATTTGTATTTAACGAAAGGGTTGAAAACTGTGGGACACGAACAACCTGAAACCTGCTTTGTCCGGATGTAGCCGTAGCATTCATGTTCATGTAACCATTTACAAGACCATTTCCAGAACCAGCACCCCTGAATTCAAGAACACCACCTGAAAGCGGAACGGTATTATTGGCAACGATGTATTCATAAACTCCGACATTATTTAAACTACTGAACCCGGTACCACCCAGACCATCGGGGCCACTGCCCGAAGAACCGGAACCATAACTTGAGTTGTTCGATGTATTGATATCGGCTCCCTGAATTTGGATAATTAGCAACAAATCCCCGGGATTAATTTCAATATTTCCATAACTATTCCCAAAAGGATCGGTACCCGGTACAGAACCTAACAAGACCGAAGTTGATCCAGCCCCCAAGTTAACATTACCCGATGGTGGATAATAAGTGTTGATAGGAGGTGATGAAACGGTAGGCCCGTCGATCCCGGGTGTTGAACATACTTGTGATAAAACCTTATTACTTGAAATGATTGTTATTGATAGTAGTAAAAAGGAAATCAAAAAAGAGTTAGCTATACCAGCAGATAATCTGTATTTCATAACATTCAGGTTTTAACAATATCGTTTATGGTTCACAAATCACTTTTTATAATGATTCTAAAAAAACAACAAAACATCGATTACACCTGAATGTTCTTCATTTTTTGGATTTAATTTACATTTGTATAGTTTTTGTATAGTTTTTTTAACAATATAGCTGATATTAATATATTAACAAAACAAATTGAAAGTAAATGGGGTTACATTATTTTAAAAAACATTCCCTGTTTTTTTCTGTTTTTAGAATAATGTATCTTTAACAGATAAATCTATACTTTTGTAATTATGATGAAACAAATTATATCCTTAATGTTGTTTACTATAATTGCTTCCGTGGTTTCGGCCCAAAGCGATACAACATATTTTTTTGGCCCCAACGGGTCACTTAGCAATGAAAGCAGTCTGCGAATTAAAAAGGAGATTGATTATAAATGGAACAACAGGATAAATGTTACTACCTTCCATTTTACAGATGAAGGCTGGAATAAAAGAGTAGAAGAAAGCTGGAAAAAAACTGATGATAACACCTATATCATCCGGATAAAGAGTGACCGATCAAGCTCTAACATACAACGCACATACAAACAAACGAGTAACAATCAATGGTATTTTACCGACAGTATAAAAAATCAAATTGTCCGTAAAGGTTATACTTTAAATAAAGTACCACTAATACTTGATAGCATGGTTGTTGATTACTATCCAAACGGGCAAATTAAAGCAAAATCAATTTACAATAATAACCAATTGGTATCAAACCAAAACTGGCTCGAAAACGGGGTAAAATACATTGATAACATTTATTATTCAACAGATAAATTTCCCCAATTTTCTAAAGGAACACATAACCTGAATCAACAAATTTTGGCTTCATTAAAGAAAAATGGTGTTAATTTTTCAGATATTCACGGGAGGGTAACCATTGGTTTTGTTGTATTTGAAAATGGAAAAACCGGTGGCTACCGGGTACTGGAAGGTATTACCCCGCAAATTAATAAAATTGTTATTAACGCTTTTCAAGATTTAGAAGGAAAATGGGAGCCAGCTGTACTGAATGAGGAAAAAGTACGATTTTTTCAAACTTTCCCAATAACATTCTCGAACCTTGAATACCAGGTTGAATTTTTCGATTTCTACAGTGGACTGGTAAAATTCGAACGGAAATAATTTACAATACCTTGACAAGAATCAACAAATATTTAAGCGAAATAGGCTTTTGCTCACGCAGGGCTGCCGATAAACTTATCGATGAAAAAAGGGTAACCCTTAATGGTAAAGTTGTTGAAAAAGGCACAAAGGTTAATAAAGGCGACGAAGTAAGGATAAACAACCAATTGGTTACAGAAACAGAAAAGAAGCCGGTTTACATTGCTTTTAACAAGCCCAAAGGGATTGTTTGCACAACTGACACTAAAAGGGAAAAAAACAACATTATTGACTATATAAACCACCCTGATCGTATTTTTCCTATCGGTCGGCTTGACAAACCCAGTGAAGGACTAATTTTGTTGACCAGCGATGGTGATATTGTAAATAAGATACTTAGGGCACGAAATAACCACGAAAAAGAATACATAGTTACGGTAAAACAACCCATAACCAATGATTTTGTGAATAAAATGCAAAATGGAATACCTATTTTAGGCGTAGTTACCCGGAAGTGCCACGTGGAACAAATCAGCAAATATGTATTCAAAATCGTTTTAACCCAGGGACTTAACCGTCAAATCAGACGAATGTGCGAATACTTAGGTTATGATGTTATAAAACTTAAAAGGGTACGAATTATGAATATTCATCTCGACATACCCAGAGGTAAATGGCGCGACTTAACACCAAAAGAGCTTGCCGATATCAACAAACTCATAAAAGGGTCGAGCAAAACACACGACCCTTAAAACAAAATTATAATGATTACTCTTCCTCGTTCAGTTTTGGGGCACCCCAGGCAACCGTATTTACATCATTAACTGCAAGGCACTGTAAATCGTATGTTGAAATTTGATACTCAAAACGGTATGTAGTGTGGACAACTTTGAGCGAGTCGCCCGTTTCAGGATACAAACCATCTTTCCAACCCGGGGTATAGTTATTTAATGAAATGCGGTTGTAAATGTTGTTTATTATACCTGAATCATATATAACTTCTTCGTTGTCATTTTTCAAAACAAGACCATAATAATCGGCATTATCAACTTTATCCCATTCTATAACAAACTTGTTCGCTGCTGTATCCCATTCCAGTGTTGTAAATTCAGCCGGAACAACATAACCGGGTTCCAGATAATCTTCTGCCATTTCTGTGGTACCGTCCTCAAATTCTACATCAAAAAGGAAATTCCCTCTTTCAGGACGTTCTGTTGTATAAGTATCCCGGGCAGGAATATGTGCATATGTAAATTTATAAGAAATAGTGTCGAGTTCAAGGTTAATATCATTATCCTGGCCGGTAACTGTTACGCTTTCCATCTCATAATTTGAATAGGCATAATACAAGCGGTTGTAAACAATTGTATCCCCTTCTTTAAAAGCCCTGACAAATACGTCGCCTTTTACCTTCGATTGATCTTCATCATCAAGATAATCAGAACATGAAGCCCCAACAAAAACAGAAAAAACAACAAATACAAGTAATTTAAAATTCATCCCAATTTTTCTCATCTCTTTAAATTTTTAAAACTCAAATAATCTATTTTCACACAGAAGACAAAAGCAGATGCTAAAAGGTTGCGTTATCAACAAAAAAATACAAAAATTTATTTATACGCGTAAAATGATTTTGTCTACTTTTGGATAAAAATAAACAAGAATATGACATTACTCGAAGGTTTAGTAATAAAATCAACAGGCAGCCGATACATTATTAACCATAACGATACTGTTTTTGAATGCAGGATTAAAGGGAAACTGAGAACCAAAGGCATTCGTACAACCAACCCTGTATCGGTTGGCGATATTGTTTATTTTAGCCCGCAGGACGAAATTGCTGAAAGTGGAAAACCTTTGGGTGTTATTTCGAAAATTAAAGAAAGAAAGAATTACATTATACGGCGCTCGGTAAACCTTTCAAAAGAATCTCATATCCTTGCTGCCAACATTGATCAGGCTTTTATTGTTGCCACTGTTAACTATCCGGTAACAACATTAAACTTTATCGACCGCTTTTTAGTAACTGCCGAGGCATACAACATACCAGCCGTTCTTGTTTTCAATAAAATTGATATGTACAATGAAAATGAAATGGCAAAAGTAAATGAATGGTTTGGCACTTATCACGAAATTGGCTACACATGCCTGGGCACATCGGTTAAAACCGGTCAGGGGATGAAAGAGCTGACAGAATTGATGCGCAATAAAACATCTATATTTGCAGGTCATTCAGGTGTTGGCAAATCTTCGTTAATAAATTACATCGATCCAAAATTAGATTTAAAGACCACTAGCATATCACAACTTCACAAAACAGGTAAACACACCACTACTTTTTCTGAAATGTTT
>JASMTI010000040.1:0-4060 GCA_041694375.1 Bacteroidales bacterium
AAATTTGTTCATGTATTCTTCCCATTCACCAAGAATGTTATTGTAGAAAGCCCGTGAGGTAAGCGTTAACTTTTGCGCTTGCCGGGTCATTGTTTCTATTAAACGGGGGTGGCAGTGGCCTTGATTTACAGCAGAATATGAAGCAAGAAAGTCGTAATATTGTTTTCCTTCTACATCCCATACATAAACACCTTTGCCTTTTTCGAGTACAACTGGCAGTGGATGATAGTTATGGGCGCCATAGCGCATTTCGCGGTTAATGTAATCGTTCGTGTGCATGGTTCAATAATTTAATGTGGTTCGTATGCACACAATTTCGGTAATGTAACTGTTACTTTCTATGATAATCGTCAATGATGTTTATGGCCAAAAACGAATAATGGCAGCTTCGGTCAAAAGCAAAAATAAAGCTGATATAATGAACCATTTCCATAGTTGTTTGCCATTGTCAATTTGATTGATGGTTGACGATAATTCAGCATTGGCAACATCAACAATCCTGTTGTTTTTGAGCCCTGTTTTGTTGCTTTCTTCTTCCAATTCGTTTTTATTGTAATAGCTGAAGTTCGATTCTTTTAAGTCGTAGTTTAATGAAACAACACCAATATCTTCTGTTGATGATGAAATCAGGTAATTGCCGGATTCTAACTCTGTGGGTATGTCAAGCTTGATTTCGCGGCCCGATTGTTGGCGTATTGCCGGTATTATTTCGTCATTTGTTTTAGAATGTTGCAACTTAAGTGTACTTGATTTAAGGTTTTCAATTGTGCTGATATTAAATGTTGGGTCATTGCCAATCACATAGTAAAGGTTTTGCCTGAACGACGATTGCAATGCAATGTTGTAAACAGTTGGCAGAAAAAGAACATGGTTAACAAAATTATTTTCAGGATATGAAAATGGAAAAGCAAATACAAATACTTTCCCGTTTTGCCGGTTATATAATGTTAAAGCTTCTGAATTGTCGGCAAAAGTGAGTATTGAACTTCCATTCTCTCTTGTTCTAGGGTTAAACCTGTAACGAAAATTTATGACGGGGGTTTCAACATTTTCGTTGTCGGCGCTAAAAACATCATTGTAAAGTTCATGGTTATAATTGATATCGCCAATTGGTATTTCAACTGTATCGGCTGCGTTAATAGCGGGTGTGTTGAGTTTTCCTAACAGGGTGTTATAGTTTTCATTATCGATGTTTTGCCCGGGAATAATGGCTAAAGTGCCACCATTGGCTACAAATTTTGCAAGCTCATCAGACAAGCCGGTTGAAATTTGCCTGGGCTCGTTTAACATTATTGCTGAGAAATTGCCAAGTGTGCTGATTTGGAGCTTTTCAGTTTTTGCAGTTTCAAGGTTGATATAAGGGTCGTTCCTAAAAATGGCCCGGATGTTTTTTGAAGTTACAGTGGTGTTTTGCTCAATAACCAAAACATTGAGCGATTCTTTCACATGGTAACTCAAATAGAGCTCATTATCGTAAACAATGGGATAGTCGGTTATCTCAATCCTGCCTTTTTGATAACCTGTATTGTTGTTAATGTACTCTAAAACTACTTCTTTTTCGGCACGGGCTTCAATGTCTACTGATGCGAGTGCCTCTAGCGAGTCGTTGATGTAAAAGTTGACCGGTACCTTGTAGTAGTCCTCATCAGAGTTGTTGATGATGACCGTATGAAGTTTTTCTGATTGTTTGAGATGGTGCGTTGGTGATTCGAACCAACATGTGTCAACATACAGGTTGGGTGCCTTGTTCACCGGGACTGGTATAAGGTTGTAGCTTAGTGTTGTGTCGGGCGTAAAATTATTAAAGTCGGTGGTGTGTTTTTGAAAGTCGGAAATAAAAAAAAGGTTTTTCCTGGTTTCAAGCAGCAAGTCGTCCATGAGGTTTTGCATCCTGAGTTGTACAGTACTCATAGGTAGTGTGTTGTGCGTTACTTCAACATCGGCAATAAGCTGCATAATTTCATTTTTGTTGTAAAAACGATTGTGTTGCTGTTGCAGGTTATTGGTTAGGAGGGTAAATTTGGTGCCGGGGTTACTGCCGTTAACGATAGACATGGCTTTTTGCCGTGCACTTTCTATGGCTTTTCCTTCAGGGCCTTCGGCGTTCATACTAAATGAATTGTCGATATAAATGCCGCTAACGTGTTTTTCAATGTTTCGAAGCGCATCGCCCGTTGGAAAATAAGGTTTTGCAAAAGCAAGTACAAGGGCCGAAATCATTAAAATACGGCTTGAAAGAATAAGAAGTTGCTTGAGTTTAGATTTTTTTCGGTTGTCTTTTTTAACTTTTTTGAGAAGGCTCACATTAGAGAAATACACCGTATGGTGTTTCCGTAAATTAACCAAGTGGATAATAACGGGAACAACGATAAATAAAAGTGCCCATAAAAAATCGGGGTATGTAAATCTCATGTTGTGTTATCCTTTATTGAGCCGTAAAATTAATAAAAGAAATGGTTGCCTGAAATGATGCAGGACAACCATTTAAATATTTATTTGTTCATGTCGCGTAGTTTGATATTGGTCAACACTTTTTTTGTGTACAGCGGAAAATCACCATTCATAATCCATCCGTAGTATCCCGGTTGTTCTTTCAATACCTGCTCAACAGGTTTTCCCTTGTTTTTGCCAAAATTGAAGACTTCAACTCCATTTTCATCATACACAATTCGTCCCATGAAGTCGACATATTTATCGAAAGAAGAAAATTCAGATAATGCTTTTACATCATTCTTTATCGGGACCGATTTTCTGCCGTCATGGTCTTCGTATTCTGTTTCTTTGTATGTATCGAGCTGGGCCTTTAGGACTTCGTAAGTGGCTTTTGTGTCGGCCATGGCACTGTGTGCATCATCAAGGTCTTTGCTGCAATATAGCTTGTAGGCTGCTACCAGTGTTCTTTTTTCCATTTTATGAAAAATGGTTTGCACGTCAACAAATTTGCGTTTTTTCAGGTCGACATCCACCCCTGAGCGTAAAAATTCTTCAGCAAGCAGCGGAATATCAAACCGATTTGAGTTGAACCCGGCAAGGTCGCACCCCTCAATAAACGAAGCTACTTTTTTTGCAACTTCCCTGAAAGTAGGCTCGTTTTTTACATCTTCATCAAAAATGCCATGAATTCTTGAAGAATTTTCAGGAATGGGCATTTCAGGATTAATGCGCATGAGCATCTCTTCTTCGGTACCGTTAGGGTTTACTTTTAAAAGGGCAATTTCCACAATTCGGTCTGATGCAACATTAATACCGGTTGTTTCGAGGTCGAGAAAAACGATGGGGTTATTCAAATTTAAGTCCATATATCCATATTTAAATAAAAAAGCGCTGGTGATTAATGAGTCAGCGCTTTTAATATATTTTGCAATTATGTGATTGTTTAAGTGTTAATCATCATTGGCATGAGCAACATGAGTATGTCTTCTTCTTCGTATTCTTTTTCAACAGGAAGAAGAATGCCGGCACGTGTTGGGTCAGACAATTCCATTTCAACCTCGGCCGATGCCATGTTCGACAGGATTTCTATCAGGAACGATGATTTGAAGCCAATTTCGAGTTCATCGCCTTCGTATTGGCAATTCAAGCGCTCGACAGCCGAAATCGAGAAATCGACATCCTGTGCCGAAACAACCAGCTGGTTGCCCGAAAGCTTAAGCCTTACAAGGTTGCTTGCCTGGTTCGAAAAAACCGAAACCCGGCGAAGCGTGTTGTAAAATTCAAGACGGTCGATTTGCATTTTGTTCGGATTGTCGGTAGGGATGACCGAATTATAGCTTGGGTATTTCCCTTCAACCAAACGGCACGAAAGCTTGAAATTAGAGAGATTAAAAACAGCATTTTTATCGTCGAATTCAAGTTTTACATCAAAATCTTCTTTTGGTAAAAGGCTTTTCAATAATGCAGCCGGTTTTTTTGGTAAAATGAAAGAAGCTTCCGTTTCGGCTTTAATATCGGTACGTTTGTAGCGTACCAGTTTGTGTGCATCCGATGCCACAAATGTAATTTCTTCGGGTGTTATTTCGGCAAGTATGCCGTTCATGACCGGACGAAGTTCATCGTCGGC
>JASMTI010000041.1:0-4884 GCA_041694375.1 Bacteroidales bacterium
CCATTTTCAATCCATCAGATTCAGCCACAACAACAATACGTCCGGTTTCTCCTTTTTTAGCCCTCACGATAGCTAATGCTTTGCCATTAAAAGCATTTCTTTCTTTTGACGGAAATTCAACCATGTCGGTTGGGTCGCCATTATCGGTAGCTATAATTTCACCAGGTCCATCAATACTAAATACAATTTTATTGTTGGCAACAGGCACCACACGGTCATTGTCATCAAGTATTTCTATCGTTATAAATGATAAGTCTTCACCATCGGCTTTTATTTCATTACGGTCAGCCTCAGCAGTAAGTCCGGCAGGCTTGCCTGAAGTTTCTACAATATCTTCGGCCCATATTTCATTATTTTTATATGTAACAACCCGCAATTCACCGGGCTCGTATTTCACATCATCCCAGCGCAGGCGATATTCAAATTCACCTTTTTGCTTACGCCCAAGCGATTCACCATTAAGGAAAAGCTCAGCTTCATCACCCGAGGTAAACACATGTACCGGAGTAACTTCCCCAACTCGTTCGGGCCAGTTCCAGTGTGGTAATATGTGTGCCATTGGGTAATCGGGACGCCAGTATGATTGATATAAATAAAAACGTTCCTTCGGGAAGCCGGCAAGGTCGATTACTCCAAAGTACGAACTACGTGCCAAATAATACGGTGTAGGCTCGCCCAGGTAATCCCAACCGCTCCATACAAAACCACCTGCTACATAAGGATGTTGGTCGAGTGAACGAAAAACTTTATCGGCCGATGAGCCAAAAGGTGCGGTGTACAATTCATATGCACTTACGTGCAAAGTCTCAGGGTTGCCCCCGGTGCTATCGCTTACAGGTGCACTAATTCCTTTCGTGACTGGAAAAACAAACTCGCCCCGGCTGCTTACAGCTGCGGCATTCTCGCTACTGACAATTACTTTTTCAGGAAATGTTTCGTGAAAATCAGGATAAAGTGGTGGGGTATTAATGCCGTCCAGGTGCGAATATGCCGGAGCATTTCGTATCCCCTCCCCCTGATAATTCAGGTTAATTACATCCATCACCCCGGCAAAAGGCATGTGGGGTTTGGCATAATTCATTGAAGTGGTTGTCGGGCGCGTAGAATCTTCATCCTTTGCAATATCGTGCAATTTTTGAGCAATTTCAGCCCCGTTTTTACCGATATATTGTTCCCCTACTTCGTTGCCCAGGCTCCACATAATAACTGAAGGATGGTTGCGGTCGCGACGGATAAACGAACGTGTGTCGGCTTCATGCCAATCAGGAAAAATCAG
Organism: Bacteroidales bacterium; assembly: GCA_041694375.1. Classification (GTDB taxonomy): domain Bacteria; phylum Bacteroidota; class Bacteroidia; order Bacteroidales; family Prolixibacteraceae; genus Roseimarinus. Next base: position 1,277 of record JASMTI010000041.1, read on the forward strand.
ATGAAAATCAAGTGGCGTTTTTTTACGTTCCCAAACATCGTGTATCTCGTCAATTACCAGAAAACCCATTTTGTCGGTCAGCTCCAGCAACTCAGGTGCCGGCGGGTTGTGCGCAATACGGATAGCATTAGCCCCCAATTCGCGTAATATTTCCAGCTGGCGCTCAGCAGCACGGTAATTAAATGCAGCGCCCAATGCACCAAGGTCGTGATGCTGGTTAACCCCCTTCAACATAATATGCTCACCGTTGACAAAAACACCTTTATCACCCTCTAAATCAAGCTCTCGGATACCGAATTGCGTTTCATATAAATCGAGAATTTTATCACCAGATTCAACAGTGGTTACTGCCATGTACAAGTTGGGTTCCTGTGTAGGGAAGGGCCCCCACAGCTTGGGATTTTCGATGGTAACTGTACTGCTTATTTTTTCCTGTTCACCGGTATCAATTTCTGCATCATTTGGTTCAAACCGGGCGACAACAGGTCCGTTTATTTCACCATTTTCATCCAATTCAAACACTTCGGTATAGACACTTATGTTTTGCGGTATATCTGAGTCATTATCAACAGCAACTTCAATATTCACATTGGCCGCTTGCTCCGACACATTATCAGTTGTGATGTAGGTCCCCCAATGTGCAACATGCACCGGATTGGTTTTGGTAAGCCATACATTACGGTAAATTCCACCCCCGGGATACCACCGTGACGAATTTGGCGGATTATCGATGCGGATTGCCAGTTGGTTTTCACCACCGGGCTCCACGTATGGCGTAAGGTCTAAACGAAACGAGTTGTAGCCATAAGGCCAGCCACCAACTAAATGACCATTAAACCAAACCATGGCATACGACATGGCTCCATCAATGTCTATAAAGATGGATTTACCAGCATCTGATGAAGGAATATCGAGCTTTTTACGATACCAGGCTACACCATGACTTGGTAAGCGGCCCATGCCACCACCAACTTCAGCATCAAAGCCCTCGAGAAATGGCCCTTCGATGGCCCAGTCGTGCGGTAAGTTAACCGACTCCCACTTTGCATCATCAAAATCCGACTGAACAAAAGGAAAATCACCTCCGGGATTACCTTCAGGTCTTTGATGGTAATTTTCCTGGTTTTTTATAAACTCATTTGCCGTGGGTAAAACCCATGGTTTTAACACTTCCCGATCGGCTTTAACATCAACCGCTTCGGTAGGCTTAGAATCGGCATCTTTATCGTCCTTATAATCAATCTCTTCTGGTCGCACATCATAAATCAAATCATCGGCTTCAGCTACCGATTCGTACTTGAAGAACTTCCAGTGTTCATTAATAGAAACGCGTTCGCGTACAACCTCTTCTGGCTTTTCGGAACATGAAAAAAGGGCTATAACCATGCCCGGAAAAAGCATCCAGTTATTTTTTTTCCTGAAAAAAGATAAAATCATTTTGTTGTCAGGTTTTATGGGTTAGATAATTATTGTTCAATTATAACTTTAAAAGGAGAAGCCGGTAACCCTTCTTTATTGTAAAGGTTTGCAAAATCGGGGTTATCGGCCCACGCATAACGAAGTTCAGACGGATTTTCAATGTCCTCGTGCCAAACCACTACTTTATCATCTTTGATTTTGGCATTGGCCCAATAAAACTTACCATCATCACCGGCCAGGGCAAAATGGGCCAACTCTTCTCCATTGCCTGATACCAATCCGCTGCCAACATGGTCGAATGATAAAACTACTTTATTCCCATCCAGCTTGTAACCGCTAAAGATGGGACCTGAGCTCACAATACCATCTTCACCATAAGAAATACGTTGAGCTACAAGTGCAAGCCGCTCGCCCACAGGCTTTTTATTTCCGGGATGGATGTCATTCCATTCGCCAAGGTCGATGTTAATACCAACGCCCACATTTTCCATTTCGAGGGCTGTTTGAAGCTGCACCTCTCGTATTTCAGCCCAATTACTTTCGGCGGGCAAATAATCAACATCCATATAATTTGGAAGCTGGGCAATTAAAAAAGGTAATTTCCCCATATTCCATTTGTTGCGCCAATCTTTTATCAAGTTAGGCTGAAAATCTTTGTACGCTTCCGGGTTACCAGCATTGCTCTCGCCCTGGTACCATACAAAACCACGAACAGCATAATTAGTAAACGGGGCTATCATTCCATTGTATAATGCCGTTGGCGAATTTTGGGCCGATATTCCACTTTTGAACTGCTTATCATGCCGGTACACCTCACCCACTTTATATTGCCAGTAACCTTTCAGGTCGATGGTATCACCGGCAGCCATTAGCAAATAAGGTTTATCTGGAATAAACCCGCCTTTGCCATACTGGTTGGTAACACGCACCACAAAAAGGTTGTTACCGGGTTTCAAAACACCTGCGGGTATCGTGTATTCACGCTGCGGGTATTCATAAGTTGTATTCCCCACGCGCTCCCCGTTTATGTATAATTCATCAGCATTACGGATGCGGCCTAACTTGACAACTGCCTCATTACCTGTCATTTCTTTTGGCACATCAAACACCCTGCGATACCAAACTACACCATCAAGGTTTCGCACCCCCTGGTCTTCCCAATACCCCGGGATGTTGATCCGCTTCCAGTTCAGCGGTTCATATTCGGGGCTATACCATTTCACTTCGCCCTTCATACCTTTATCCTGAACCCTTTTTGGGGCACCTTTCATGCGCGATTCCCGGGCTTCGCGGTTTACACGGTTCACATAGGCTGTGTCTTTATTTTGCTTGATGGTTTTTTCAATATCAGAAAACCCTTTAAATCCTTCTTCACTGGTCCATGCCTCAATGGGGGTGCCACCAACGCAGGTATTGATGATCCCCATTGGAATATCATATTCATCGTATAATTTCTTGCAAAAGAAGTAACCAATAACCGTAAAATCGAGCACTGTTTCGGGCGTGGCCGCAACCCATCCAATATTTTCGACATCCCCTGCAGGACCAGTCAATACCGGGTTTGTGGGCACAAAAAGCTGTCTTATTTCAGGCACATTAGCCTCAGCAATTTCTTTGGCATAACGCTCCTGGTGGCGGCCAAAATAATGGGTCATGTTCGATTGCCCGGAAAAAATCCATACATCGCCAATAAGAATATCGCTTAATACAATGGTGTTATCACCCGAAATCTTCATTTTGTACGGCCCACCAGCCTCAGCTGGTTCAAGCACAACCTGCCATTTACCATCGGTGTCGGTTGTGGTTAGGTAAGTTCGACCCATAAAATCAACTTCAACCTGCTCACCGGCATCGGCCCAACCCCATACTTTTATATTTTCGTTACGTTGTAGCACCATGCCATCGCTTACAATTGATGGAACATTAACATCGGCACTCAGGTGACTTAATGATGAAAGCACAACAAATAAAATAATGACTGGTTTTGAAAAGATAGACTTCATACTGGAAATATTTTACGTTATAAATTATATTTGGATTCATTGTTGTCCGGTAAAAATTTAAAACCGGGCCAGATTTTGAAAATCTAACCCGGTATGTCTATTTTTGAGTTACGACACAAAAAAATTAGACATGGGTAAAAATAAAAATTTTAGCGGACAGCCGATATTTAATCAGTTAATAAAGTT
>JASMTI010000042.1:0-11000 GCA_041694375.1 Bacteroidales bacterium
CCCTAAATAGAACTATTGAAAAGGTATTAGCAAACTTTAACTTTGCACTGCGCTGTGGCCTCCAAATAAATTTCATTTGAGTTGAAACAAAACCTTAGTAAGGGCGGGAAGCTGAGAGCTTTGCTCGAAGATCGCCCGTCCGCACTTAGGTTTTGTGAAAATGAAAATGAGATTTATTTGGGAGCCTTGAACTTTTGTTTACTTTTCTTTCAAGAGAAAAGTAAAAGCCCTGCCGGCTAGAGGCTTTAAATCACCAACAATTGTTTATAGCGTTGCAACACCCAAGTTTGAAAAACAACAATTGATTATCTGATAGTTAGCTGGATCCTAAACAGAAGTGCGGAAAACAGGAGTGATTTTATTCTTTAACTTTTCAACCACAAAAAAAGCCTAACCTTTAATTGGTTAAGCTCTTTTCTGTGCCCAGAACAAGACTCGAACTTGCACGGGATAATACTCCCACCAGGCCCTCAACCTGGCGCGTCTACCAATTCCGCCATCTGGGCAGATGTACTTTTCAGCAGAACGGATGCAAAAGTATAAAATTCCGGTTTCCATCCAAAAAGAAACCGACAAATTGTAGCATTATTTTTCAATCCGCTTCTCGTAACCTGTATCAACTATAATCCCTTGTTCATCGATTTCAAACCGATATATTTCAATTTTGGTGAATCCGGGGCTAATTTTTGGGTCCAAGGTTGCTTTTCCTGTCCCAATAGTTGTTTCACGAATCTCTTCTTCTTCAATATAAATAAAACGTTCATTTTCGTTATCGAGTTCGATTATTTTTGTCGGCTCACCCCGTTCTTGCAGAAGATACTCCCTGCCCTGTCCCAAATAATTACGCTCTATTTTTTTACTAACGCTGCAACCCAACAAAAAAACAAGCAGTAATATACTTATCATGATCTGTTTCATATCTTTCAATCTTTTTTAGCTTTCTCAAAACAACTCACCGAAATTAAGGCAAAGTTAACGATAAATTCCCCGTAAGCGAAAGCAAATCCTATATCAATAATACCACACGTTTTTACTATATTTGCACCGTTTAAAAAGCTTAATGTAAATCTTCACAATTATGATTTTATTCTTTCATGTGCCCGGTGGCAACTATATTGCCGTAAGCACAAAGAATCCGCTTTCAGCAAATGATACTGAAAAGTTGCAATGGCTATTTGGCGAAGCCGAAAAAATTGAAGCCGAAAAAATTGACGGCTGGTTCGTAGGGCCGCGAAAAGAAATGCTCACACCCTGGAGTACCAATGCCGTTGAAATAACCCAAAATATGGGAATCGATGGCATTTTTCGTATCGAGGAATACATCAAAGTCGATAGCAAAGATGCAGCATTCGACCCCATGCTACAACATTTGTACAAAGGGCTCGACCAACAACTTTTCACCATCGACAAACAACCCGACCCCATTGTTGAAATCGACAACATAGCCGAATACAATAAACAAGAAGGATTGGCATTAAGCGACGAGGAGATTCAATACCTCGAATCTGTCTCAGAAACCCTTCAACGCCCGCTTACCGACAGCGAAGTATTTGGATTTTCGCAAGTAAACAGCGAGCACTGCCGCCACAAAATCTTCAACGGCACATTTATTATCGACGGGCAGGAAAAAGAGCTTTCACTGTTTAAACTCATCAAAAAAACAACCGAAACACACCCTAATAAAATTGTTTCGGCATACAAAGACAACTGCTCGTTTGCCGAAGGTCCCGTGGTTGAACAATTTGCCCCTAAAACACAGGACAAACCCGACTTTTTTGAAGTAAAAGACATCAAAACGGTTCTTTCATTAAAGGCCGAAACCCATAATTTTCCGACAACCGTCGAGCCTTTTAACGGGGCTGCAACCGGCACCGGAGGTGAAATTCGCGACCGCATGGCAGGAGGAAAAGGCGCTTTGCCGGTAGCCGGCACAGCGGTTTACATGACTGCCTATCCCCGACTGGGCGAAGGCCGTGAGTGGGAAGATAAAAACGAAGCCCGCCCATGGCTATACCAAACACCCGAAGAAATTCTTATCAAAGCATCGAACGGTGCCAGCGATTTTGGTAACAAATTCGGGCAACCGCTTATCAATGGTAGTGTCCTGACTTACGAACATTTCGAGAACGATAAGAAATATGCTTATGACAAGGTCATCATGCTTGCCGGTGGTATTGGTTTCGGTAAAAAAGCCGACAGCCTGAAGGATGTTCCCGAACCGGGTGAGAAAGTTGTTTTGCTGGGTGGCGACAACTACCGCATTGGTATGGGTGGTGGTGCTGTTTCGTCGGTAAACACCGGGCAGTTTGAAAACAAGATAGAACTTAATGCCGTACAACGTGCCAATCCTGAAATGCAAAAGCGTGTTTTCAACGCCATCAGGGCACTAAGCGAGGGCGAAGTAAACCCTGTTGTTTCGATACACGACCACGGCGCAGGTGGCCACCTGAATTGCCTGAGCGAGCTGGTTGAAGATACTGGTGGTGTAATTAACATCGACAAATTGCCGGTTGGCGACCCTACCCTTTCGTTGAAAGAAATCGTGGGCAACGAATCGCAGGAACGCATGGGGCTGGTTATTAAAGAAGAATACATTGAAAACCTGCGCAAAATTGCCGACAGGGAACGCGCACCAATGTATGTGATTGGCGAAACGACCAACGATATGCGTTTCACCTTCCAGAAACTCGAAACCAACGAGAAACCCATAAACTGGAAACTGGAACACATGTTTGGCAACCCGCCAAAAACCATTATGAACGACAAAAAAGTTGAGGCTAAATTTGAAGTTCCAACATACTCAGAAGATAACATTCAACATTATACCGAACAGGTCCTTCAACTAGAAAATGTTGCCTGTAAAGACTGGCTGACCAACAAGGTTGACCGCTCGGTTACCGGGCGGATTGCCAAACAGCAAACAGCCGGCAAACTTCAGTTACCGCTGAACAACCTCGGGGTTATTGCACTTGATTACCAAGGCAAAAGCGGACTTTCAACATCAATAGGCCATGCCCCGGGTGCAGCACTTATTAATGCTGCCGACGGATCAATCCTTTCAATTGCCGAGGCCCTGACCAACATTATCTGGGCCCCGCTTACCGATAAAATTACCAGCATTAGCATGAGCGCCAACTGGATGTGGCCTTGCAAAAACGAAGGTGAAGACGCCCGCATTTACGATGCGGTACAAGCTGCCAGCGATTTTGCAATTGCCCTTGGCATCAACATCCCTACCGGTAAAGATTCGTGCTCGATGGCTCAGAAATACGAAAATGATACCGTTTTATCACCGGGCACCGTTATTATTTCAGCTTCAGGCGAAGTTTCTGATGTAAGAAAAACAGTTGAACCGGTATTGGTAAAAAATAAACCATTGTATTACCTCGATTTTTCAAAAGCCCCAAAAGCCCTGGGCGGTAGTGCTTTCACGCAAATCATCAATAAGCTGGGGAACGAAACACCAACGGTTAGCGACCCTGAATATTTTTTGAACGCATTTAATACGGTTCAGGAACTTATTGAGAATGAACAGATTTACAGCGGACACGACATTGGGGGCGGTGGGTTAATCACTTCGTTGCTCGAAATCTGTTTCTCGGACAACGAAAGTGGATTAGACCTTGATTTATCGGCTATTGGCGAGAAAGACACCATCAAGCTGTTGTTTGCCGAAAACCCGGGAATTATTTTCCAGGCTGATGGTGAAGTTGAAGAAATACTGAAAGCAAAAGGTGTTGAAGCTGTTCAAATTGGCACCCCCACCCAAACTGGCAACGTTGTTGTTAAAAATGGCAAGGGCGTGCATACTTTCAACATTGAGAAATTACGCGACTTATGGTTTAAAACATCGTATTTGCTCGACCGCAACCAAAGCACCCCGGAATTGGCAAAAGAGCGTTTCTATTCATACAAGAAAAACGAACTCAACTTCAATTTCGGCACATTTGCAGGCACAACGTCCGAGCTAAAAATCGACCCAAAACGACGCATACAATCGGGCATCAAAGCCGCGATTATCCGGGAGAAGGGTGTAAATGGCGACCGCGAAATGGCCTACAGCCTATACCTGGCAGGTTTTGACGTGAAAGATGTACACATGACCGACCTTATAGCCGGGCGCGAGGATCTTACAGATATAAACATGATTGTTTTTGTGGGTGGTTTTTCAAACTCCGACGTGCTGGGTTCGGCCAAAGGATGGGCCGGTGCTTTTAAATACAACGAAAAAGCCCGCGTGGCACTTGAAAACTTCTACAAACGTGAAGACACACTAAGCCTGGGTATTTGTAACGGTTGCCAGCTCATGGTTGAATTAAACCTTGTTTACCCTGGCATGGAACAAAAACCCAAAATGCTGCATAACGACAGCCACAAGTTTGAATCATCATTCCTGAACGTTAACATACCCGCCAACAACTCGGTTATGCTTGGCAATATGGAAGGCCAGCAACTTGGTGTGTGGGTTGCACATGGCGAAGGTAAATTCAGTTTACCGGCCGGCGAAGACCAGTACAATATTGCACTAAAATACTCACGGAGCAATTACCCGGCCAACCCGAACGGCTCCGATTTTGACACAGCCGGTATTTGCTCGCCCGACGGCCGTCACCTGGCCATGATGCCCCACCTTGAAAGGGCTATATTCCCATGGCAATGGGGCTACTACCCTGCCAACCGCAAAAACGATGAGGTAACCCCCTGGGTCCAGGCCTTTGTGAATGCAAGGAAGTGGGTTGAGAAAGTAATAAAATGATAAACTATCAACTCGTTGTTAACCAAAAGCGAAGACACAAAATTTGATATAAAACCGTTTAAAAACCGGGAATGCATTTAGCTATGTATTCCCGGTTTTTGATAATATTAGCAAAATTCTTACTTGTTCACTTTAATCTAAAGTTGATTGGTATAAAATGAGAAAATGGCACAGGTTTGCCTTTTCCATCAAAGGCCGGGTTCCATTTCGGCATGCTTTTCACAACCCTTACAGCTTCTGCATCGAGCATTTTACTTACACCTCTTTCTATATGTACATTTTTAATTATTATCATTCTTTTCTTGATTTTCCTCTTCAAGTTCAGGTTTCTTTGCATCAAAATAACATATAGGATACCAAAAAACATTTCCAAAATCGTTTGATAAATAAAACCCCTGTTTAAAAGGCTGCTCGCGCTCAACATATTCCGCATTATAAAAATATAAAGTCATTCTTAAATAATATTCTATTGGAACAGAATCAAAATAAAACAAGTCCATCGGTGCTGATTCTTTTAGCAATGCTGTAATAAAGCTGATGTTTTTTTCCGAACTAAAACCAACTTCCGAAACTTCTTTTACCTTACCACTTGTATCAATCAGGCATTTAATTTCTACTTTTTGTAATTGGTTCTTCTCTTCAATTTCCGGTAACCTATTGTTTACCAATAACAATTCAATATTAGACAACCCAATTGGCAACATAATAAGTTTTGGCGCTTTAAAATATTCATTTTCAGGAAGACCTTCAAGTGAAGCATCGTTATTATACTCAAAATAATACTTTTCCTTCTTTCTTCCATTGGGTTTAAAAGTTTTTTGCCTGCCGTGCAATAAACCTTTTGTATAATTTAACAAAGTCTTTTTGTTCCCATTGGGGTAATAAATAATTTCCTTACCTTCTTTAAACCCATCTGAAAAATTAGTTTCAACTTTTTTGCTTCCATCTTCACGGAACAAAACAAGAGGTCCATGACGCTTATTGTTCTTCCATGTAGATTTTTGCTTTAATTTACCTGAAGGATAAAATTCTTTATAAATACCATCAACTTTGTTTTGCTTGTAAGGAATGATAACTTTTTCTTTGCCCGAAGTAAAATAATGCACTAAATCCCCATCCAGTAATAGCTTACCATTTGTATATAATGCAAAGAAATTACTATCATTTAACACTTCCTTACAATAATATTCACTTCGATAATTTAACGTATCACCTAAAAAACTTTTTAAATACCAGTGATTTTCTTCGGGAGCTGCTTCAATCTTAAGTGTTTGACTGTTCTGTGCAGATATTGAATTAACGAACAACAAAAAAAGCAGTAAGTAATTAATTTTCATATAAGAGGGGTTAAAAGTTAAAAAACACGTTAATAAAACAATAATATTTTTATGCAAAAAATATTCCAAAAACTACATAAAAAATCCCGGAAAGCAAAGAAGGTTATTGATATTCAATCAGCTTTTTAAAACGTTTAAGCTGGGAGCGAGAACCCCGAACGGTAATCATATCAGGGCCTGCATAATACCTAAAGCGAACATTTTCAGCATCACCGATCATATCAATAGTACCATTATCGATAACATATTGCAATTTAACTTTTCGTGATTCATATTTGTTATAGCCCGTTACTACCGATACCGATGTTGAGTCGGCTGTAATAATTGTTTCTTCATCTTCGGATACCGAAAATGATTTTTCTGTTTTCATTTGGCTAACATTCATTTCCCGAACTTCGCCATCAACAATGATATAAACTTCCTTCTCCAGCTGATAGGAATCAGACTTCATACTCAACACATCAAAAGCTGTATAAGTTACATTTCCATCGGCATTTATTTCTTTAAGAATTGTTTAACGAACTTCATTTAAGGGTGAAAAGAATTTAATGGCTTCACGAGGCATAAAACTTTTAGTAATGCGTGTTGTGGACTTAACTTCATCGTATTCTTCTTCAATACCATATTTAAATAAACTACATCCCTGAAGGAGCATTAAGAGGATTAAAAGCAGAGGTAATACTGAGCTGTTCCGGATCGTATTTTTATCACATTTAATCATAGTTGGTTTATTTAGTTGAACATATTCAAATATAAAAAAAACACACATAAAAAAGCCATTAAAAAACAGTTTAAAAACAGTTTTTCAATGGCCAAAAATATTTCGCTAATTGTTCTTAGCTCAAAAATTTCTCCTGTTTTCAGTTTTGCAACACCCAAAAATTTTCTGGCTATTATTTGATTTAACAAGCATTGCTTATTTTTCATGCATTTGAATTAGACCATACTTTAAACACTATCAATCTGATAATTTTAATGTTATTGGGGCTTTGCCCCAAACCCTACTATCTTTTTTGTCTTGATACAAAAAACATAGGAAAAAAAATCAAGTCAAAAATAAGCTTCCCCCCGCTCTCGAAAATGCCAAGTCCGGCTAAGCAGGTAGGAAAAATTTTGAACACAGCTTTTTAAATTAAACTACTATTGTTTTATATATCGTATGTTTTTACAAAGCAGTGTTGTGGTTTGTTCAAAATCTTTAAACGTAAACGCCCTGCAAAGCCGGACTAAGCATTTCCGATTCACCCATGCGCCTGCCAGCATTTTTGACGGCCTCCCCGCGTTTTCGCTAACGCGAAAGTGGGTGGATTGCTTCTATCCAAAAATAGGACCATAGAGAAGATATCCGTGAACTTAAATAAAACCTGTAAAAACGTTGCAACACCCAAGTTAAAAATAACAACAACTGATTATCTGACAGTTAAATTAATTCTGAAAAGAAGTGCGGAAAACAGGAAAAAGCCATTAAAAAACAGTTTAAATACCGTTTTTCAATGGCCAAAAATATTTCGCTAATTGTTCTTAACTCAAAAATTTCTTTCGTAAATCATCAACTTCTTTTTGTCCAATAGGTTTCAAATCGCCTACCGGTGCAGCCATTGTTAACGACATCGCACTAAATTCGGCAACCTCCAAGCGGTCAAATGTCCCCAGCAATTTATCGCCTGTAACGATCACCGAATCGTTTTCGACAATTACAGCCGGAACATTCTCCGATATGGTGTCTAGGATTGTTTTGCTACCCTTGAAATGCGAGCCAAAAGGCACATTCGGAACATCCTGCAGGAATATCCAGCTTTCGGGGATGGTACGCACATCAAACTTTTTGCCCGACACGCCAAAGGCCATCAGGTATGGCGACTGGGTTAAGATAATTGAGTTGATATGCGGGTTGCGCTTGTACAACTCCTGGTGCAGCCAGGTGGCACGACTTGGAATTTTATCCGGCTCACGTTTTCCGCCTTTTATCTGCACCACATCATCGCGGGTTATGTCCCAACGTGATACATTGGTTGGCGTTATCAAAAAATCATTGCCGCGCCACCGGCACGATACGGTCCCGTATGAGCTGATCATTAACCCCTGCTGGCACGAACGTTTAACAATTCTGCAAATCTCTTCACGCTTTTCGCGCTCATCCGATGGATGTTCAACCTCGTCCATTTCGGGCAAAAGAACAGGTATCTGGTCTTCGAACTGGTCAATCTGCTCATCGCTTAGCGATTTTACTTCCCCGATGGTCTTACCGTTAATAATGGTCCTGGCACTGAACTCCAGGGTTTCAAAACGCTGAAAAGCATCGCTCATATCGCTCCCCCCAACTACAGTACCATGGTTTTCCATGATCACTGCTTTATAATTTTGCTTAAACACGTTAGCAATACTGTCTCCAAGGTCGTCGCTACCAGGCAAAGCATACGGAGCATACCCAATGGGGCCGCAAACATATTTTGCCTGTGGGATGACGTTGGTATCGGGTATGGTATGTGCAATACTGAACGATACCAATGCCGGCGGGTGTGCATGAATAACCGCTTTCAGGTCGGGCCGGATTTCATAAATTGCTTTATGAAACGGAAATTCCGACGACGGTTTATGCTTACCCTCGATGGTTCCATCCTTTTTCACCAACACAATATCGCTGGCACGCAACGAGCCTTTATCAATAGCGGCAGGAGTAACCCACATATCACCATTGTCATCGATAATTGAAACATTACCACCCGAAGTTGTGGTTAATCCGCGATTGTAAATCCGACTGATTATTAAAACAATCTGGTCACGCGGATGCATTAAATTAATGTCTAATACATTCATCTTATTTATTTATTAAAAAAACCTGCCCCTAAATCCCCGCCAGCTGGCGGGGACTTTGTCTTACTACGATCTTAGGGCAATCTTCAATTCAGCTTCATCACATTTCAGAAACAATCTCCCTCAAAAAAAGCTTCAAGATTACGATTTTCAGCCCCCTTTAGGGGGTTGGGGGCATGTACCACACCCAACTTTTGAGTGTTTCACGATTGTTTAGCGAGTACTGGGCATCATTGCTTCTCTACAAATTTTCTTTGTTGTTCAACAAATACTCTTCGGCTTCTACACTCCACAATCCTTTATTTGAAGCAACCATTTCAGCCAGTTTTGCATAAACCGGGTTTGTTTTTCCTTTTTCGGCAAAATCAGTCAACGGGGTCAACGGCATATCCACATGCGTATAAATTAATTTTTTACCTCCGGGTATGTCCGGCAAATTCAACGTCGTTTCAGCCACGGCATTTAGTCCGCCAATATGCGTTACCAATCCGGCCGGATCAAGCCCCTTCGTCATAATATCCAAAGCCTCAACCATATCGTCCATATTCCCGCCCGATGTGCCAACTATATGTGTATAAGCATAATGCACGTTGTAAAAATTCAGTTCAGCTTTCAGGTTCGTGTTCGATGGTCCTGCAAAAAAGTTCAAACAACCATCAAAAGCCAACACCGAGTCGGCTTGTTCAATCACCGGTTTTACCGGGGCAAAAACAAACACATCGTCGTACCCTTTGCCGCCAACAAGTTGCTGCATGGCATCAACCGGATTTTCAACATCGCCGGTATTCAGATAAACAAGCTCAATCCCTTTCTCTTTGGCCGCAGCTACCGTATAAATCTCAGCTGCCCTGTCCAACCGCGACTGGTCAATATCGGTCACCACACAAAGCCGGGGTTTACGGTCGGTGCGGTTAATCACATAGTTGATAGCTGCCAGTCCCATAGGGCCAACGCCCGCCAAAATTGCCATTTTACCACCATTCACAATTTCCATTTTGTGCACATACGATCCCGGCGTAGTATGGTAATTAGCATGCATCGCCCCAATCACACAGCTCAGCGGCTCGGCCAGCGATGCCGGGTAAAACCCTGGTCCTTCGTATGTCAACAAGCAATCCTGCTCCAGCACATCTTTCGGGATAATCACATATGTAGCATCTCCGCCCACATACTTGTACGAGTATCCCGGGGCACTCAACACGCCAACCGGTCCATCTTCGTAATAAATTGCCGGCTGAATCGAATACTTTTGCCCTTCCTTAAATTTATCCTTCCATTTCGCCCCTACCTCAACAATCTCGCCCGCAAACTCATGACCAATAATAATCGGGTCTCCCGCCACATTATCGGGCACACGTTTATGGTCGGCCCCTTGCGTTGCCGCCTTATAGCTCGACATACAAATACTGTCGCTCACCACTTTTGCCAAAATCTCATCATCCTTAATCGCCGGAAGCTCAAACTCTTCCATCCGCAGGTCATTTTTCCCGTATAATCTAACTGCTTTTGTTTTCATCTTCAATAATTTTAAATAATTAAAATTTGGCGGGCATTTCGGCCTGCGGTTTCAAGCTCCCTCGCCCCACCCGTGTTCCGCACGTCCGCCAGGTAGCTCCACCTGGTCGCTCCTGCTGTCCGGCTCAACATCGGGCGGGTCATCGACAGGCTTTCCACCTCCGTCCGGCCCGGCGTTCCAATGTCACTTCATTGGTTCTATCGTCATTTGCTTGTCAATCAACGCTTTCAATTCCGATACGGTATCAACAATGGTTTCGCAACCCGCGTCCTCAAGTTCATTTTCTTTGCTGTAACCCCAGCGTACGCCAACCAACTGCATGCTTGCATTTTTCGCCGTGTTCACATCAACCGCCGAGTCGCCCACAAACAAAATATCCGAGGGCTTCAACCCCATTTGTTCAGCAATCCATAATGCCCCAAAGGGATCAGGTTTCTTCGGATTCTCATCCTTCTGTCCTAAAATCACCTCAAATTTGAACGCACGCAATAATTTGTCGGCAATCAACATGGTCTGATCATGTGGCTTATTGGTGAAAATGGCAATTGGCAGCCCGCTTTTATTTAAAAACTTTAAC
>JASMTI010000043.1:0-11988 GCA_041694375.1 Bacteroidales bacterium
TTCTGATGACCATTTAATTGCAGACAGATAAAGGTAGCAATCCTCGTAGGTCTGAAAATATCTATTTAACTCTATCGAATTCACGCCTATATATTGTTTTCTATTTTCCACGCCACAAAGGTAGCGCTCTTCTCTATATTAACAGCGACTTATGCGCCTATACCAAAATATTTATTTCTTGGCTTTTTCTTTCAGGAATTGAGTTTTTTCCGAAGTATTTTGGATACTGTACGGGTTGGTAACAGCCACTTCGAGGCCCCAATCGGTGAGCCCATCGTAAAAGCCCTTTTGTTCACCACGGGTCATGTCCATTTCGGCACAATCGCCATTTTGGGCACCGCCCCACGACCATGCCAGCCAACCGATGTTGTGTTTCTCACATTGTTCCATAATGGTTTTATAATCGATTGAGCGTTTGCACCCCACGCCCATAGGCGCAAACTCACCTACGATTAGCGGTAGTTCCTGATTTACCGAGCGTTCAATACCATCTATGATTCGGTTGGTAGAGCCATCATCGGCTACCCACCACATGTGAACCGAGAAAAGAATGTTTTGGAGCGGGTCATGTTCCAGAAGTTCAGGTCCTGTTTCTAATAATATTTCAAGGTCTTGTCCCCAGCCGGATGCATCAATGATCAATGGGCATTTTAACCCGGTTTTTCGTATGCGGTCAATCGCTTTTTTGTACCCTGCTGTAAATTCATTTGCTTCAATACCGTGTGCACCACATTCGTTGGCAATGTTCACCATAATGTAAGGCTCATGTTTTTTAAGCACGGCAACCACTTCGGGCTTGACCCAGTAATCAACTTGCTTTTGCAATTTACTGAATTCGCCGGTCGCACCGTGTAGCTCCGGCATGGGGAACATCCCGTGGTCGATACAGTTTTGGATGGCAATATCGAGATTCTCAGGTGTAGCTTTTGAATTGTCCTCATCGCTGAGCCAAACAATACGCACGGTGTTGGCCCCTGTTTTGGCAATCTCGGGCATGAAAGTGTCTCCGGTAACATCGTCTGACCAGATGAACATTTCATTAATCCCGCGTAAAACAACTTGTTCGTTATTTACATCGTAAAGGTTGCGGCCTTTTACGGTTAGCGTTTCACTTTTTTGGTTACAGCTTGAAATAAAAACTATAAATAATGCAAAGAAGACAGATTTTAAAATTGAAGTTCCCATGGTTTATAATATCTAAATTATTCAGGTTAAAAGATTGAGGTGTAAATATATAAAATATTGTAGATTAGAACGGGTAATTTTGATGATGATAAAGTATGTTTGCATTCGTTGAGTAATTTTATGAATTTTGAGCGGTGAACCAACAATCAAAATCGTCACATATTAAGCAAAAAGCTATCGAGCTGGGTTTTTCGGCCTGTGGAATTACAGCTGCCCGGAGGTTAGATGCAGAAGAAAAACATTTTAATGATTATCTGGCATCCAATTATCACGGGAAAATGGGGTACATGGCCAACCATTTTGAAAAAAGGCTTGATCCCACAAAACTTGTTCCTGGCGCAAAGTCAATAGTTGTGGTTTTACTGAATTATTTTCAGGATCAAATACAAACCGGAACCGATGTGCCGATCATCTCAAAATATGCTTATGGTAAAGATTATCATTTGGTTGTAAAAGAAAAATTACGCAACCTGTTCAATTACATAAATAATGAAATCGGGACAATTGAAGGCAGGGTTTTTACAGATTCGGCACCAGTTATGGAAAGGGCCTGGGCTGTGCAGGCCGGATTAGGGTGGATTGGCAAGAACGGACTGCTTTTAAATAAAGGATTGGGCTCTTTTTTTGTTATTGGTGAGTTGATAATTGACATGGAACTGGAATATGACGCACCTTTTGAAGGTGAATATTGTGGTAGCTGCAACCAATGCCTTTCAGCATGCCCGACAAATGCACTGGTAAAACCATACATTCTTGATGCCCGGAAATGTATTTCATACTTGACGATTGAACTAAAAGATCAAATACCGGAGCAGTTTCACTCCATGCTTGACCGGCGTGTTTTTGGTTGCGATATTTGTCAGGATGTATGTCCGTGGAACCGTAAGGCAACAAAAACAAATGAGCAGGATTTCAGTCCATGCCCTGAATTTTTAAACATGGGCAAAGAAGAATGGGCAAATCTATCAAAAGAGCAGTTCAATGCTATTTTCAAACAATCGGCTTTAAAGTGGGCTGGTTACCAAAAACTGATGCAGAATATTTCGATAATAAATGATTTGGGGGGAGAGAAGGACTGAGTTTTTGATTATACACGGATTAGCGCGCGTTTTAAATGCCTCTCTTACATTATAGAAAAATACCTATAGGAAATAGGGGTACAACCCTGGGGTGGTTGTCTTTAGATTATTAATTAAACCTATTCAAATGAGACTAAAAAGAATGATTGCGCTTTTGTTTATATGCTCGATTTTTGCGTTCACGGGTGATAAGGGATACAATGATGGTGTTTATTCCGGTGTGTCGAGGTCGGTTTATACCAATGAACATTATTATGGCCATACAACTATAGAAATTATAAATGGGCGTATAGTCGATGTAGCATTTGTAATTCGTGATTCATCAAAACATGTTGAATTTGATGATGAGTATGAAAAGTATTTTGCTGGTAATGAACGATACATGGAACAATGCAGAAAGGATCGAATTGGGGTTAAATTGTATCCAGATCGTTTATTGGAACATCAGAACGTGAATAAAGTTGATGCATTAAGTGGTGCCACGTGGTCATATAATATTTTCAAGGCTTCCGTTATTGAGGCACTGGAAAAAGCTCAATAATAAAAAAAGAGACTTGTCTTTTAAAGACAGCCTCTTTTTTTTATGTTTTGAGATTAAAGCTGAACTATTTATCGTCTTTTTTCTCTTCGGTTTCTGATTTCTCTTCAGTAGGTTTTTCTTCTGCAGGAGCTTCAGATTTAGTTTCTTCAGAAGTTTCTTCTTTGGCCGGAGCTTCAGTTTTTGCTTCTTCTTTAGCTGGCGCCTCTTCAACAGGAGCTTCTTCTTCAGCAGGAGCTTTTTCAACAGGTGCCTCTTCTTTTGCCGGGGCCTCTTCAACAGGAGCTTCCTCTTCAGGTTCTTCGGCTTTAGCAGCGGCTTGAGCTTCAGCGGCTAGGTCTGATTTTCTTTTGGCAATTTCAGCAGCCCTTGCTTCGTTAACTTTAGCTTCGGCAGCCAAACGTTTTTCTGCATCGGTTGAGGCATCGGCTGTAATTTTGTCAATTTTAGCCTGAATTTTAGCTTCTTTTTCTTTCATCCAAGCTTCAAAACGGCGTTCTGCTTCAGCTTCGTCGAAAGCACCTTTGCGCACACCATCCAAGAGGTGTTTTTTCATCATAACTCCGCGGTACGATAAAATCGCACGTGCGGTATCAGTGGGCTGTGCACCTTTGGTTACCCAATCAAGTGCTTTGTCGAAATCCAGTTCGATAGTAGCAGGATTTGTGTTAGGGTTATAGGCCCCAATCCTTTCAATATACCTACCATCTCGTGGCGCCCTGCTATCTGCTACTACTATGTGGTAGAAAGCAAATTTCTTTCGGCCGTGACGGGCCAAACGAATTTTAACTGGCATAATTATTAATTTTAAATTATTAGAACTTTTTAATGAGTGCGCAAAAGTACAATAATATTTTGAATTTCACACACCTTCGCATAAAAAACCCCGATGTGAAAACACCAGGGTAGATGTTGAGCGAGAAACGGGACTCGAACCCGCGACCCCGACCTTGGCAAGGTCGTGCTCTACCAACTGAGCTATTCTCGCAAAATATTAAAAAAAGCTCTTGTTGTATTTACACAAAATGAGTACCCGGAGCGGGACTTGAACCCGCACAGCCATAATGGCCATTGGATTTTAAGTCCAACGTGTCTACCAATTCCACCATCCGGGCAGACTCTTTTGTGCAAAGGAAACCCCATCATGTGGAATTTCATAAAACAGAGCGAGAAACGGGACTCGAACCCGCGACCCCGACCTTGGCAAGGTCGTGCTCTACCAACTGAGCTATTCTCGCATATTTTACTGAACGTGTGCTCCTGAAAGCGGATGCAAATATATAATATTTTTTTTTACACCAAAAGGCAATGAAATGAATATTTGATTTTTTTAAAGTGCAACAAGGCTTTTATTCATAAGTGCATGTGTTGATGAGTGCATCTGTGCATAATTTTAAATATTTTATTCCGCAAGAATGAAGACAATATTGTGCTGCCATCCAACTGCTTACACTAATGACTTCATGACTGATGACTATTGACTATTCACTCCTTTAACCCGGCAATTCTTTTTATATCGTTCAGTTTGTTAAGTGCTTCAACCGGGGTCAGGTTATTGATATCGAGATTGACAATTTCATCCCTTATTTCTGTCAGGACGGGGTCGTCGAGTTGGAAAAAGCTTAGCTGCATGCCTTCCCTCCCGGTGCTGATATTGTCGAGGGGTTTCGACAGTGAGTCTTTGCGATGGGTGTTTTCTAATTGTCCCAAAATTTCATCGGCCCGTTTAACGAGGCTTTTGGGCATACCGGCCATGCGTGCCACATGGATACCAAAGCTGTGGTTGCTGCCCCCCCGCACCAATTTACGCAGAAATATCACCTTGTTGTCGATTTCTTTAACCGTAACATTATAGTTTTTCACACGGTTGAAGGCGTGTTCCATTTCGTTAAGCTCGTGATAATGCGTGGCAAACAGGGTTTTTGCTTTCCACTTTGGGTGCTCGTGTATGTACTCTACGATACTCCAGGCAATGGAAATGCCATCGTAGGTGCTGGTGCCGCGCCCCAGTTCGTCGAGAAGGATGAGGCTGCGGTCAGACAGGTTGTTGAGGATACTGGCTGCCTCGTTCATTTCGACCATAAAGGTTGATTCGCCCAGCGAAATGTTATCGGATGCCCCCACGCGGGTAAAAATTTTATCGACATAGCCGATTGAAGCACTTTGGGCCGGCACAAAACAGCCAATTTGTGCCATGAGCACGATTAACGCGGTTTGCCGGAGCAAAGCCGATTTACCCGACATGTTAGGTCCCGTGATAATGATTACCTGCTGCTCGTCGCGGTTGAGCATAACACTGTTCGAGATGTAGGACTCGCCAATGGGCATTTGTTGTTCAATTACCGGGTGGCGGCCTTCTTTGATGTCGATATTGTCGCTGTCGTTAACATCGGGGCGCACGTATTCGTTATTGATTGAAACTGTTGCCATTGAGAGCAGGCAATCGATTTGCGACAGGATGGTTGCATTGAGCTGGATGGCCTGTATGTAATCGGTGAGGGCGGTGACCAGCTCGTTGAACAAGCGCACCTCCAGTGTCAGTATTTTTTCTTCGGCACCCAGTATTTTGGCTTCGTATTCTTTAAGTTCTTCGGTGATGTAGCGCTCGGCATTTACAAGTGTTTGCTTACGTATCCACTCGGGCGGTACCTTGTCTTTATGCGTGTTGCGCACTTCGATGTAGTATCCGAAAACATTGTTGAAGCTGATTTTTAATGAAGGGATACTGGTGCGTTTTATTTCGCGTTCCTGCATTTCAATCAGGAAATCTTTGCCCGAAGTTTTGATTTTTCTCAGCTCATCAAGTTCTTCATTAAAACCTTCGGCTATAACATTGCCGCGGTTAACCAGTGTTGGTGGGTCGGGGCATAGCTCATTTTCAATACGGTTGGCAATGGTTTGGCAGGGGTTAAGTTGCTCGGCAAATTTTTTCAGGCTGTTGTTTTCCGATTTCAGGCATAATTCTTTTATAGGTGGAATGGCTTTGAGTGCAGTTTTAAGTTGCACCACTTCGCGCGGGTTTACACGCTGAACCGCAACTTTTGAGACAACACGTTCAAGGTCGCCAAGCTGCCGTACGTGCTCTTCAACATTTTCTTTAAGCGTTTGGTCGTTTGTGAAACACTGCACAGCATCGAGGCGGTCGTTAATGGCTTGTACATTTTTAAGCGGAAACGAAATCCAACGGCGCAACATTCGCGCACCCATCGGTGTGAGGGTGTGGTCGAGCACGTTGATGAGGGTTTTGCCACCTTCGTTGAGTGGGTAGATTAATTCGAGGTTGCGAATGGTAAAACGGTCGAGCCAAACGAAGCGGTCTTCCTCGATACGCGAAAGGTTTGAAATGTGCTTCACGTGGTGGTGCTGTGTGATATCGAGATAATGCAGGATGGCACCGGCTGCCATGATGCCGTATTCTAAACGTTGTACGCCAAATCCTTTTAACGATTTTACCTCGAAGTGACGGTGCAGGCGGTCGTTCGCAGCATCGGAAGTATAAACCCAGTCGTCGAGCGTGAAGGTATAAAATTTATGACCAAAGTGCTCGTTAAAGCCTGCATCTTTGCCCCGCTGAAAAAGCACCTCTTTGGGCTGAAATGAATTTAAAAGTTTATCGATGTATTCGAACGAGCCCTCGGCTGTGAGAAATTCACCGGTTGAAATATCGAGAAAAGCCACGCCAGCCATTTTTTTGTCGAAATGTACTGATGCCAGGAAGTTGTTTTCGCGGTGGTTCAGAATGTTATCGTTGATGGAAACACCGGGGGTGACCAGTTCGGTTATGCCACGTTTAACAATTTTTTTTGTCAATTTAGGGTCTTCGAGCTGGTCGCAAACAGCAACCCTGAGCCCTGCACGTACAAGCTTGGGCAGGTAGGTGTCGAGCGCGTGGTGTGGAAAGCCTGCCAGTTCGACAGAGCTGGCGGAGCCGTTGGCCCTTTTTGTGAGGGTGATGCCCAATACTTCGGAGGTTTTTATGGCATCGTCGCCGAATGTTTCGTAAAAATCGCCCACACGAAAAAGTAAAACAGCATCGGGGTGTTTGTCCTTAATGGCATAATACTGTTTCATTAAGGGTGTTTCGACATATTTTCTGTCTTTTGGCATACGGTGTATTTTGTTGAAATAATTGCACTACATTTGTTTTCAACCATTTTATTAAGGTTTAAGGTTGATGTGTGAAAACAGGTTAACAAAGATAATGTTTTAGGTCTCGATTGGAAAAGTTGCATCTATGCAATTTTGTAAAAAGAGATAAAGTTGCGGGTTTGCAGCCCGTTACGGGCAGGTTGGAGGCGGTTAGCTGCCCGATGGTAAAGCCCATGATGAGCAAAGCCGGCAGGGCGACCATTGGGAGCCACTGGGGGCTGTTGCGAAACAGGGCTTTAACGAGGGGACTAAAAGCCGGAGACCGTAGCCCGCCAAATGATTTAAAAATTTAATTTATGAGGAAGAAAGTAGCAATTGTAACCGGCGCAGGGCGTGGAATTGGCAAAGCAGTGGCAATGGCCTTTGCGCGGAAAAAGTACCAGGTGATTGTGGCTGAAATAGATGCAAGTTTAGGGAGCCGGACGGTTGATGAGATAAGCGAAATGGGCGAGGGGGCGTTGTTTGTGAAAACTGACGTGTCGAAGGTTAATGAGGTTGAGGCAATGGTTGCAAGGGTGCACGAGGAGTTTAAGCGAATTGATGTGCTGGTAAACAATGCCGGGATATCGGAGTTTTGCGATGTGTTTGAGCTTGACGAGGTGCAGTGGGACAAGGTGATTGATACAAACCTGAAGAGTGTTTTTTTTGCGTCGAGGGCAGTGGCCAGGGTAATGAAAAGCACGGGTGGTTCGATTGTAAATATGGCATCGACGCGTGCGGTGATGTCGGAACCCGGGGGTGAGGCTTACGGGGCATCGAAAGGCGGTATATTGGCGGTGACCCATGCACTGGCGGCTTCGTTGGGTAAATACGGGATTACGGTGAACGCGGTGCTGCCCGGTTGGATCGAAACGGGTGATTATAAGCGTTTAAAAGAACACCACCATGGGCAGCATTTGTCGAAACGTGTTGGAAAACCCGGTGATGTGGCGCGGGCGTGCTTGTTTTTAGCGAGCCGCGAAAATGATTTTATTACCGGCACGCAATTGGTTGTTGACGGGGGTATGACAAGGAAAATGATTTATGAGTAAGGGGCTACAACGACCGGAAAAAGGATTCGTACACATTGGTATCGAACCATTCGAGGCCGTATAAGAAAAATAGGATAAGCAAAGCGACGAGGAAGGCCAGGAAAGACCCGATTTCGCGTCCCACAAATTTTTTACCTGCCCGCATAAATTTATCGCCTATTTTGGTGGCCCATTTGTCGATACGTGTGAACAGCGGGTAATAAATCAGCACTACGATGCCCATGCCTATCCATGTAAAAATATATGGCGGGTACTGCCATTTGTAGGCGAGCATAAACTCATCGAGCCAAATGGTTACCAGGTTGGCTGTTAGCATGCCTATGATGAGCACCATGGCTTTGAATATTTTACGATACATAAAGCGTTATTTGCAGATTTTTAAAATCGATGATGCACTGGTGTTTTAGCAGGAAATCGCTACCAAGGAGGCCTGCAATTTCGATATCGGTAAACTGGCTGTATATTTGGTTGATATGTTCGAGGTTGATAATGGCCACGGGCCAGCTGGGAAGGGCCATCTGGCCAAAGCAAATTTCGTGAAGGATGCCTGTTTGGGTATCGACACGCCCCTCGCCAATGCCGGCCGACTGAATTTCGGTGGCTTCAAGTTCGTCGGGTTCGAAGTGTTCGGCCAGGTTGGCATCAAACACGGTTTTTGATGCCCCGGTATCGATGACCCATAGTAATTTTTTTCCGCTTTTGAGGGTTCCTTCAACAACAATATGGTAGTTGTCATCTTCAAGTTCAACGAGTTGAATAGGTATTGTAAATTTTGTTTCTTCGGTCATAACGGGTACGAAGATAAATATTTATTTTTCGTACATCATAAGATTCAATTCCTGAATTTTTGCAAATCCTTTATCGGAAGTAATTAAAGGAAGGTCAACGTATAGTGCTGTTGCAGCAACAATGCTATCTGGTAGTTTTATTTTGTATTTTTTTCGAAGGTTGATAGTCCTCTGTTTAATTTGGGTGTTGATATCCAGAATTATAAAATTTTCAAGCATTAAGTCTATTTGTTGAATTTGATTTTCTGAAAGATTGGGATAACCTAATAATTCTAGCTGAGTAATAAATGATATATAGAGTTGTTTGCTATGCAAAATTTCAGCTAATGAAGTATCTCCATTTAAGAGATAAATAGCAATGTTTGTGTCTATGAAAATCTTATTACCACTCATCCCGTAGTTGTTTCTGAATTTTCACAGCATCATCATCAAAAATAACTGTACCACAGAATTTATATGCATCAAAACCTTTATTTTTTGTGGATTGTTTTGATAATTTTTCGAATGTGTGCTTTATTTCAGTTTTGCTTGCACCTTTTTTTATCGTTGTTATCATTATAAAACATTTTAATTGAAACAAATTTAACGATTTTTATTTTTCCGGCTAAATTTTTTTCTACCTGCATTGTGCATGTGTTTTATTTTGGGCAGATAAAAAATGTACCCTGCCGATATAGTAAAGTAATACAGGTTATTACCAAAAAAAGGCACGCCTAAACGTGCCTCCTGAGTTGAGAAAATATATCTGGTAATCCTGCGAGGATTCTTAGATATCCTGTTTCAAGTTGATGGATAATTCGTGTACTTCGCCCTGGTTGATGTTAATTTTTTTGGTCTCAACTTTCTTGTATGAAATCATTTCAACATCCAGTTTGTAATTGCCGGGCTTCAGGTTTTTAAATTTGAAGTTTCCGTCAAAATCGGTATAGCATACATTCTCGGTACCTTCGATACGTACAGCTACACCGGCAAGTTTTTCACCACTCGACAGGTCGGCAATAACGCCACTAAGTGTGCTTTCAACAGCCGGGATACTTTTTGTTTCGGCTGGTTTGTCTTTTGCAATACTAATATTTACAGTAAGTGCAATTGCAATGATTAGGAATACTACTTTTTTCATTTTTGTATGTTTTTAATGTCTTAAATTTTCTGTTCTTAAATACACGACAAATATAAGGTGACAGTGTTAAGCAATCATTAGAGTTGAATTATAAATGCTTTATGCTATTGTTAGGAAAGTTTTTGATTGTTAAATAAAAGTAAACAACCGGGAAGTTATTAGGAATTAGTCAGTAAGTCATTTGTAGACATTTACCCTGGCTAAAATATGCAATACAGATAATAGAAATAAATGACAGGGCTGTTGTGAAATGTTGGTAGATGTTTTGAAAAGAATTTGATATTTAGTATTTTACATTTGCAATGAATGACCCTCAAGCATTAAAACATGAACAAAATTATTTCAAGTTTAAAGGAGCACCTCGAAGATTTTTCAACGTTGATTTATCCCAACCTTTGTATTTGCTGTGGTGAGTCACTTGTTAAGCAGGAAAAGCATTTTTGCACGGGGTGTGCCATTGGATTGCCCCGAACGTATTACCATCTTGCATCGGGGAACCCTGTTGAGCAGATATTTTGGGGGCGTGTGAAAGTTGAAAAGGCAACCTCGTTTTTTCTTTTCCAAAAAGGCAGCAAGTACCAAAAGATGTTACACTATTTAAAATATAGGGGTAACCAAAGTGTTGGTGAAGAGCTTGGACGCATGTTTGGTGTTGATTGCAACGAGGTAAATTATTTCAGGGATGTTGATTATATCGTCCCTGTGCCCCTGCACCCACGCAAGCAGCGTCAGCGGGGCTACAACCAAAGTGAGGCGATTGCCAGGGGCTTGCAGGTTTTATTGCCAAGGGAAATTGAAAATAAAAACCTAAAACGCAGGTATTACAGTTCAACACAAACCCGGAAAGGCAGGTTTGAGCGTTGGGAAAATGTGAACAACCTGTTTGCTCAAAATAATCATGTACGGTTTGAAAATAAACATATCCTTTTGGTTGATGATGTTGTTACTACAGGGGCAACCCTTGAAGCTTGTGCCCAGGCCGTTCTGGAAAGCCGGGGCGCAAAAGTTAGTATTGCCACTTTGGCTTATGCTGTTATTTAATATTTTTGCAACATGCCAAAACGAAAAATTGAAGTTGAACTATACAGCTATGGTGAATATGACCGGTGGGACAGGGAGAGCCGGGAGATACCTAAGTTGCTTGATATTACGGATGTAATAAAAGCAGAAATTGGCACTGAGTTTGGCTATGTGCTTCATATTAGAAAAGCCAAAGGTAAGCGTATCGATTTCAGGATTGACCATCCGCCATTTAAAGACGAAGATGGTAAGGTAAGGCCACCGTTTACCGGTCAGGTTTTTATCAACAGCAACCAGTATGAGTTCTTCCTGGGGGATTGTGTGTGGGAGCCCCTTGAAGATAAACTTGGGATTTGGACCATGACGACCCAAATAGACGGGGAAATAGTTGCCCAAAAGTCGATAAGGTTAATATAAAAAGATACAACCGCAGAGGTGCAAAGACGCTAAGATAAAATATTTTTTCTTTGCGTCTCCTGTTTTCAGTTTTGGGGCACCCTAAAACAGTAATTAGTAATTTATTCTCTTAAGTCAATTAAAACCAATCTTTTACTACTAATATTTTTTCTGTATTCTTATTTATTGTAATATCTCTTAACCATCTTTTAAGGGGGCTTTGCCCCTAAACCCCACTGACTTTTTTGTCGCCGATACGTTCGTACCTCACTATCAGGATTAGTTCGACTAAAATTATTGAATTTCAATAATAAGTCTCACTTAACATGATACAAAAAACCCAGGAAAATCCCGATGGCTATCGCGGACTAGTCAAAAATAAGCCCCCTCCCGCTCTCGAAAATGCCAAGTCCGGCTAAGCAGGTAGGAAAGATTTTGAACAATGTTTTATTCAAACGGTTTGGGTCGTTTTTTATTATTATCTCATAGCAGCATTGTGGCTAATTCAAAATCTTTATACGTAAACGCCCTGCAAAGCCGGACTAAGCTTTTCCGATTGACTCCGTCGATTTTCGTTTGACTCCGTCAATCTTCAAATTCACCCCCACGCCTGCCGGCATTTTTGACGGTCATCCCGCATTTTCGCTCACGCGAAAGTGGGCGGATTGCTTTAAATAAACCC
>JASMTI010000044.1:0-5658 GCA_041694375.1 Bacteroidales bacterium
GTTGTGGATGCCTTAACTTTGAAAGGTGAGAACAACATCAAACGCCCTTTCCCAATAATAATGATGGGAAAGGGCGTTTTCACAAGTAAAGAAATGGACATGCACGATACGTAGAAGTTAAAAACCAACAGTATTTTTTAAACCTAAATCAAACATGCTGCGTTACGATGTTAATACATTAGAAGTAAATAAATTGGAGTATAATATTATTGTTGTTACTTTTGAATGAAACATAAACATTATAATATGGAAGCTTCAACCCACAAAACTACACACATTGAACCGCAAACACATCCATTCTATTTTGCCCACTACCTGAACATGGCCCGCCATAATGCCTATGTTATCCTCTCAACTATTTCAGAAGATTTTAATTTTATTCATAGCAAAGAAACAGGCAAACAGGAAGTGCAAAACTTATCAAAAACGCAGAATGATAACGAAAAAGAAAATGCACCTAAAATACAGGAAAATACCCTCCACCAATTAAAGCTTTACAACAACAAACACTTTAAAAATATGCCCGATGAGCTGGCAAAAAGAGATGAAATGCTACTAAAGCATTTTCTATTTTTACGGGAAGTTAAAAATGAAAGTTCATCCAATTCACCTTATACACACCTTACACAAAAACTTAAACAAGCCCTTGAACTGTTAAATGATCTCCGAAATGGTTTTAGCCATTATCCACCAATAACGGAGCACCAAACTGAAATTGAGCTTAACCCCTACTTTCCGATGGCTTTAGATAAAGCCCAAAAACGAATGTCTCCTTATTTTTCTGATGATGATTTTTCATTATTGAAAAATGACGATAAAGGAGTTTACCAATTGTATTGCAATGGTGAGTTAACCCTTAAAGGATTATGTTTCTTTACCTGTTTTTTTCTTGAAAAGAAATATGCCTTTCAGTTTTTATCGGGCATACACGGTTTTAAGGATACAAGGGAGCATAAATACCGAGCAACACTGGAGGTTTTCACCGAAAATTGTTGCCGCCTACCCTATCCAAAACTCGAAAGTTCCGATTTCAAACTTGATATTTTAAACGAACTGTCACGCTGTCCTAATGCGCTGTTCAATGTACTTGATGATAAAAAACAAGAGAAATTTGTAACAAGTATTAATACGACACCAGAAAATAAGCATGATGGATCCGAAAATGAAGAGGAGAAGCAAAAAGTAATAATGAAGCGGCATAGCAACCGCTTCCCATATTTCGCCCTTCGTTACTTCGATGAGTCAAATATTCTGGATGGAATAAGTTTCCATGTTCATTTAGGAAAATGGACAAAAAGTACACACCGCAAAAAAATTATTAAAGATCGTGAACGAATAATAACCAAAAACATCAGGGCTTTTGGTGAGCCGCTGAAATTTGACAAATCAAACGTACCCGTGACTTGGGACATCGACCAATTTGAACAATACGCCCCGTCATTCAGAATTGTTGGCAACCGTGTAGGTATTACCTTAAAAAATAACTTAAGAAACCAATGGCCACGACTTAATAACAACATTGCCCCCGATGCAATTATCAGTACTTACGAGTTTCCCAATCTTTTTGTATATGCCCTTTTGTATAAACAAGGGAAAATAGACACATCACCAAGCAATCACATTAAAACTTACACAGGCAATATAAAACAATGCATTTCGGATGTTCAGCAAGGTAATTTTCCACCTGTTCAGGGTAAGCCACTTTTTAAAAACCGAAAAATGAAGGGAGATACTGAGCTTCTTAAACGTAAGCAAATTCTTCAGGAAAGGCTCACCCATAATTACAAAATAAACATTAGCGATTTACCCGACGACATTAAATATTTTTTGCTGGGATATGAAGAAAAAAACGACAAAGCTAAAGCATTGCAGTTTTTAAAATCCATGCAACGAAAAACAAAATACAACCAGAATCGCGCAGAAAAGCTAAGGGCTGGCGATATGGCTCAAACGCTTGCCGAAGACATTATCTTTTTATCTCCTCCATTTATACATGAAAAAAATGGCATAGAGCACAAACAAAAGTTAAATGATAAAGAATATGATATTTTACAAAAAGCATTGGCTTATTACCCCGCGAATAAATATGTAATTAATGAGCTTTTTAAAAACCATAAGATTTTTACATCAGAACGAAAACATCCGTTTTTAAACCAAATAAATGTATTCAAACAAAAAAGTATTTACGATTTCTACAAAGCATATTTCGAAGCAAAAAACAAATGGCTTTCAAATCTAATTGGTTGGTTCGATCGGAAATCATTCTCAATGGAAAAGCTTTTAAACCAGTACGACTACTTTATTAAAACCATTAATAAAAATATTACTGAAAAACGATATGAAAACTTGCCAGCTTTACTACCCCGGGGATTATTTAACGCCCCAATTATTAAAGCAATGAAATTAATGGGTTACCCATTAAATGACAGTGACAACATAGCATACGCTATAAAACTTCTTACAGAAAGCCATGCACAGCAATTTTATTCGCATGATCGATACTATAACAAAAACAACCACCAACATCAACTCCTGACACCAGATGCGGGGCCACAAACCTTATTCGATGAAATAACCATAAAACTTGAGCATATTGATCGTGTGAAAGACGAAGAAAAATATAAAGAATTTCATTATTGCAAAAAAGATATATCTGAATCAGAAAAAGAAATACGCTACTGC
Source organism: Bacteroidales bacterium (assembly GCA_041694375.1). GTDB lineage: Bacteria > Bacteroidota > Bacteroidia > Bacteroidales > Prolixibacteraceae > Roseimarinus. Next base: position 2,683 of record JASMTI010000044.1, read on the forward strand.
ATGCAAACGGACCGGGTTCTTTGGCTAATGCTAAAAGACCTTTTCCCCGAGGGGCAAAACATGAGAAACAGAGAGCTTGAGACTATTGATTTTAAGGAAGAAAACAACAAGGAAAGCATTTTAAACAAAGAGCATGAGGTATGTGAAACCATTTACAAGAAATACCAAATATCCGATAAATTACCCGCCAAACGTTATGGAGAATTTCGTAAATTTTTAAAGGACCGACGTCTTGAAAACCTCTTAAAATATTACAACAGTGAATATAAGATTCCACGGGAAAAATTAGTTCACGAATTGGAAAACTACGACCTCAAACGCAAAGAAATATTGGAACTGATCTACAATTTCGAAAAAATTGTTCACACAAAATATCAAACAGAAGAAATTATAAATAGTCTGGGAGAAAACAATTTAAAGAAATATGAAGATACCGGTATTATTTCACATAGTGCTTATCTTGAATTTGTTTGTAAGAAATTTAATTACGAATTACCCATAAAAGGGGATGAAGATTATTCTTTTGCTGCACTTCGTAATAAGCTACTACATAATGAAATACCACAGAACACACAACTTGATGACATTGTAAATAATCCTGAGAATCACGACTCATTGGTCACGCAAAAACTTTTTGATATAATCATGAATGTTTACACCGACCTTATAAAAACAATAAAAACGAATAATCATGGACACTTCGATGCTTAAATGGCTGGATGTATTACTGGAACCAGCTGTACTTATTGCTTTGGGTTACCTTGGATATCGATGGGGACACAAAACATGGAAGAAACAAAAAGAAACCGAAAATGAGATCCAGAAAAACAATCGCCAAAGCGATGAAATAATTTCAGCCCACAAAGCTGCATGGTCAATAATCCTCTATTTTTCAGAAAACGACAACGAAAAAAACATGTTCGTGCGTGGGAAACGAAGAGAAGACGGAATAAAAAACTATTATTTCAGACGCAAACAAGCCGAGGGGTATTTCAAAGCATTACAAACAATATTTTTTGAAAAAGGCCATGGACTTTTCCTTTCAAAAGAGGTGAAAGAATATTTATATGAAATTAGAAGCACCGCATACGGTTTATACCACAACGCCAACAAACAAAATGAAGATGAAATGATAATTAATGAAGATAAATTACCAAAACGCATTCAAGAAATTAGGGATAAACTGTTAAAACAACTAAAAGACGAAATAGTCTATTGCAGTTAAAAACTACGCTGGATTACACCCCGGACAGGAATGTCCAGACTACTTGTAGCACAGACATTCGTGTCTGAGAATTAGTAGTGCAGACATTCGTGTCTGCATATTATAAAAAACCCGGACAAGAATGTCCGGGCTACAGTATCCCCAAAATGTTTATCTTAGATTGAAAAAACCAACAACATGCCCCAACACAAAAACGAATATCGCCGCAACCTACCCCACATTGTGCCAATTGAAGGAATTTTTCATGTAGTTTTTAGGGTAAAGGACTCAATTCCAACTCATCTATCAGAAAAATTTAAGTCTGATTTTGAAGAACAAAAGTTGAACATAACCGCGAATTCAAAAGAAGAGCACCTCCAAATTTTAAATCGACTTAACAATGATTATTTTGAAAAATTTGAAAATGAGCTTCATAAAAACCCCATAAAACCATTAGCTGATTATAAAAATGCAGAAATCGTGCAAAACGCTATCCTTTATTTTCAAAACAAACGTTACACAGTTCTGGCATATTCCATTATGCCCAATCATGTTCATTTGTTATTATCCGACCTTAATAAGCATTTATCCGATATATTGAGAACCATGAAAGGTTTTTCAGCCTGGGAACTCAATAAACGATTAGGCACAAAAGGTGTATTTTGGCAGGACGAAAGTTACGATCACATGATAAGAAGTAGAAATGAAATGGCAAACACGGTTGTTTACATTTTGAATAACCCTGTTAAGTCAGGTCTATGCGATCATTACACAAAACATCGTTTTACATGGTGTACTGATTTTCTGGTTGAAAAATAGCATAGTAGCGCAACATTCTTAACCCGTAGCGCAGACATTCCTGTCTGTGAATTAGTAGCACAGACATTCTTGTCTGCGATTCAGTAGCGTCTGAATATATTAATAAAACCCAGACAGGAATGTCCGGGCTACTGTAAGACAGACATTCCTGTCTGTACTTGTATGTCAAAGTAAAAAGCACCGGACAAGAATGTCCGGTCTACAGATTTACCCCATCAAAAATGACACATCGCCACCGGGCTCAATCTCCACAGGTTCTTTCCCATTTATAAAAACACGGGCCGGATGGGCACCAATTAACGACAACTTATTATCATCGAGCCTCAGCATGGTACCTTCGCGCAAACCTACCACGTAAAAGTTATGATTGATTTCGATAAACTCTTCGATACGCTGTTGCCGGGTTTCGCCGGCATGGCCATCGGGATTGGCATCGAGATAGTGCGGGTTGATCTGGAAAGGTACAAGGTTGAAAACATCAAAGCCCTTGGGATCGATGATGGGCATATCGTTTGTTGTACGAATGGTTGGGCAGGCTACATTCGACCCGGCACTCCAACCAATATATGGCACACCATTCCTCACCTTAGCCGAAATCGCTTCAACCAATCCGTTATCGCGCATAGTACGTACCAGTTGCCATGTGTTTCCTCCCCCAACAACAATAACATCGGCTTCGTCAACCGCTTTTACCGGATCAATAAAATGATGAATACTAGTTACTTTATGACCAATCTCTTCAAAACGTTCGTTAACTTTACGCTCATACTCGTCAAATGAAAATGTAACAGCTGCGTATGGAATAAAAAGAATGTCAAGGTCTTCTTTGCCAAGAAATTTTTCAATTTCTTTTTTAGGATATTCCAAATATGGCTGCCCTGCCATAGATGAATTGCTGATTAATAATAACTGCATAATTTATAAGTTCAAATAAGTTACAAATATAAAACAAC
>JASMTI010000045.1:0-1660 GCA_041694375.1 Bacteroidales bacterium
GTAGGCAGTAATTCGCCGGCAATCTTGTACATATTAGGTATCATCAACAACAATCCTTGCGATGCGGTGTACGTTGATGTAAGCGTACCACTTTGCAGTGCACCATGAACGGCACCTGAAGCGCCACCTTCACTTTGCAACTCGGCCAGACGTACAGGGCGGCCAAACATATTTGTTTTGCCGTTTGCAGCCCACTCATCAACATATTCGGCCATTGTTGATGATGGCGTAATTGGATAGATACAGGCTGCTTCGCTAAACATGTAGCTCATGTAAGCAGCAGCGTAGTTTCCATCGCACACAATAAACTTCTTTTCTTTTGCCATAACTTGTAAGAGTTTGTATTTATTTATAGTTTCTTTTTTGTTTTAATACAAAAATCCAAAAAGCCATAATGGTATTTTTCTATCATGGCCAATTTCAATGCGGTCGGAAGCAGCATATCCGTTTTTCTCAGGTTCGTTGTATTTTCCCCCCACATTAAAATTATATTGGTCGTTTATTTTAAAATCGAACCCTTCGGACGATTTTACCGTGTTTTTATATCCAGTTTGGTTATAAAAAAATGTTTGCCTGTATGTTGCATTATCTGCATTTGCCGGCACAACAGTATTCAGTATATTGGTGTTGTGCAAATATATTTTTGCAGGTTTTTTCATTTGGTCTTCATCCCCATTTTCATAAAGCATGTTTATCAAACGTGCATTTTTGAGATAACGAAGATAATTCATTACCGTTGCCCTCGATGTCTCAATTTCGTTGCTGATTTTACTAATGTTGGGGGTGAAAGGAACTTCGTTGGCCACAATATACAACAACTTGCGTAATTTCGAAAGATATTTTAACTCTATCTGGTTCAGGTAGGTAACATCAATTTCAAGGGCCAGGTTGATGTGTTTTAAAAGGTCGTCGGAAAAATATGATTGGCGGTCGAGGAAATATGGATAATAACCATGTTTCAGATAATCGTCGAAATATGCCAGTGGTTTAACCTTTTGTGTGATGTTTTTTGCAATGTTTATATGATTTTTGATTAGTTCTTCTAAGGTTATATTTTGAAAATTTTGTTTGGTCTGGTGGTTTAAAAACTCGCGAAAAGATAAACCCGGAATGTGGTACACTTTGGCAATGTTTTTAAGGTAATCGTTACCTTCGAATACCCTGAGCACAGGTGAGGCTGTAAAAATAATTTTCAGTTCGGGCAGCCAATCATAGCAATTACGTAGCTCTTTGGCCCAGTCGGGGTATTTATGTATCTGGTCGAGAACAAGCACTTTGCCCCCGCGTTTGTAAAACTCATCGGCAAAACCTGATATTTTCCTTCCGGTAAAATAAAAACTGTTCAGGTTTATGTAAAGTGAGTCCTTCGGGTCGGGATGGTTTTCCCTGAGATAATCAAGCAAGAACGATGTTTTACCGACGCCCCTGAACCCTTTAATACCAATCAATCTGTGATTCCAGTCGATCTCGTCAATAAGGTCGCGACGGACAACGCTCTTTGAGTTGTTGATCAGGTTTATATGTGCTTCTTTGAAAAAATCCATTATTTTTTATTGGAAAACAAAGTTACTAAAGTTTCAGTAAAATTGTAATGTCGAAATAGCAAAATGAAGAAAAAAGTGTAATTTATAATTGTTAAAAATAGTGCCAGTTGCCTGGT
>JASMTI010000046.1:0-1586 GCA_041694375.1 Bacteroidales bacterium
AGGTGATACCATCAAGGTTGTGGCTTATAGCAACTGCGATGAGGTTGAGTTGTTGGTTAACAATAAAAGTGCCGGACGAAAAAAAATGGAGCACAACTCACATATTGAATGGATGGTTCCGTACGATGCCGGAAAATTGGAGGCAATTGGTTACAGGGATGGGAAAGCATTTATGACCGAAATTGTTGAAACTACAGGTGAGCCCGAATCAATTCAACTCGAAGCACATAAGTCGGAGTTAGCAGCCGACGGAAAAGATTTGGCTATTATTTCTGTTTCAACAATCGATAGCGAAGGGCGCACCGTACCTGTTGCTGATAATTTGGTTGAATTTACTATAGAAGGGCCCGGGAAAATTATTGGTGTTGGAAATGGAGATAATACATGTTTAGAACCCGATAAATACATTGAAAAAATATCGACCATCGATATGCAGGGAATGGAGGCACAAATTGTGGATAAACCAACCAACATAGATAAATTCGATATTAATTTTGACAAAGGTGCGTGGATGTCATCCTCAGAAATGGGCAAAGAGATACAAAAAGCGAAAACTACTGTATATCGAAAGATTTTTGATATTCAAGATGTAAATGCTAATATCACCTTATTTTATAATTGTATCGGCGATAAACAAACAATTTATGTAAATGGCAATGCCATTACAGGAATTTTGAGCAGGCAAGAGAAAGAACGTTATACGATTAAACTTGATCAAACAATATTGAAAGATGGCAGAAATGAAATTTTAATCGTGGCTACACCCTACACCGTGTATAATAGTTGGGAAAGTCCTAATACAAATGCAGGTGTTATTCAAGTCCTTAAACAGGCTGAAAATTATAAACGAAGCTTATTCAACGGTTATGCACAAGTAATTGTTCAAACTCAAGATTCAATGGGAACGATCATTCTTAAAGCAAATTCTGATGGTATAAAGGAGGCGGATATAACTCTTAAAACAATTATGGCCGATTAAAGCATAAAGCATGTTGTTAAATAATTCTTTAAATATAGCTTCAAATATTACAAAATTAGATATAATACATACAAAAAAGGGTTGTTTTATTACAATTGTTTTGGGAGCTGAATATTTTAGATTAGCTTTGAAAAGCTGCAACAAGGTGTTTAACATGCTTGTAAATTAAGAAATAAACCGATAGAATTCTATTTGGTGGTAATATTGGGCAAAGAATGAAAATGTATCACAAATCATACAATCATACAATAAATGGCTATAAAAGCTATGAAATAGATATTTTAACCCTAAATGAAAGATTTATCCACGATGATAACTAATCATTTTTGATATTTTTGACATCTGTTAACACAATTTTTCCATTTTATTAATGCAAAGAGCAATGACCAAAGGAAAATATTTTATATTAATTACACTGTTATTTACATTGTTTTCATGTGAAGACGATTTCGATAAGTACGAAAAGCCTGAGTGGCTTGAAGGATTGCTTTATACGCGCATGCAAACAGTTGACAATCTTGAAACATTCACAAAGTGTGTTGAGCTTTCGGGTTATGATAAAGTTATAGATGTGTCGGGGAGTTATACTGTTTTTGCTCCAAACAAT
>JASMTI010000047.1:0-9652 GCA_041694375.1 Bacteroidales bacterium
CCTGTTTCGGTAATTACAGGCCTTAACGGATTACCACCATCAAAATCAGTTACTTTTTCAGTACCGTTCTTCACCCATTCAACAGTCATATCGGCCCCTTGAGCAATAGCTCGATCTACCACTAAAATTTCCCCCTCGTTAATTTTCACATCGGGACCTGCATCTGCTATTACTTTGGGTGAAAAATGAACCGTTTCGGTTGCCCGGGCAAAATCACCACCATCAATGCTCACCATCAGGTTGAAAGCAATTGTAGTATCTTTATCCGGTAAATTATTAAAATTAAAATAAGTGACACTTGAGTCGGGGTTGGTTAAATACTCACGTGGGCTCCACGACCATCCGTTAATGCCCCCTTCAGGCTGGCTCCCTTCGGCTGTCAAATATGATAAATTATCACAACGCCCAATGGTATTATCGGTACGTAAATTATCATTGGGGTTTTCCACCAAATCGGCTATTGCTATAATATTGCTTTCAGTTATTACCTTTGCCATATCCACATTCCGGGTATCAACATCATCCCAGTCAAACTGGTCATCAAATATTCCAGTATGCGACATAGCCGCGTTAAAAAGATATTTGGGTGCACCACCTGAAACCGTTGCTTCAATTAAAATGGTTTTGGTTTCACCAACATTAAAATCGCCAACATTTGCTGTTCCTGTAAAATATTGTACACGGTCCCCATCAACAGAATATCTTGCCCTGTCCTTAAAATAAGCTGGCAAACTATCGGTCAATATAACTTCTTCAGCCACAACAGGACCATTGTTGGTTATTTTAATCTCGAATTGTGCCCCATATTGCTCACCAATTAGAACCGGGTTCCTTAACGACTGCTTGGTAATACTTAAGCGGGCTTTATCATCATCATCATTAATGGTAATACGGGCATATCCCAACGACGTTTTTGAGGGTTCGGCATTGTTATAAACTTCGTAAGTAAAACTAACTACACCTTGAGCATTTCCCGGATCAAAAGTAAAATCACCATTATTTTTAATGGTCACAGAAGCCCTGTTTACTAAATTAAATGTCCCAGGTTTTGCCCTTAAAATAAATTCTTCTCCAAATATATCTTTGTTTGGATCAAAGTCATTATACAGAAGGTTCCCCCCCATTGTAGTAAAATAACGTGTACTATAATAATCGGGAATGGCTACCGGAGCATAGTAAAACTGATAAACTGGTACATCAATGCTATCTTTACAACCGGCTATGTCAGTTACAACCAGCCTATAAGTTCCCATTGTATCTATAGCCGCAATTTTCTGCTTTTCGGTTCCTGTAACAATATTCCCTTCAATTGCTTTCCACTCGTACGAAACAATATACTGTGAAGGTTGCGAAGCACCACCATCCAGACCAATGGTATCGCCTTCGACTATCTCGTAATAATCTTTAACAGACCTGGCATCAGGAGCCGGCAAAACTGAAATGGTTACTGTATCAACTGCCGTAACATCATCATCATCAGTCACGGTTAACTTATAAAAATAGTCTCCTTCACCCCCGGGGTTTTGGAACCTTGGTGTTGCCGTATTGGCACCTGTGAGATAATTGGTGGCATGGTTAACTGGCGACCATCGATAACTAATATTTTTACCTCGGCTTAACGTGCCATCCAGAGATACTCCATCGGTACAAGATCCCAGCAGGGTATCACGGCCGGCATTGGCAAAAACCATTTCTTTTATTTTGGTATCTACCTTTGATGTATCATTAATAAAATCATTCTCAATGAAATCTGTTTCGATATATGCAATGTTGGTTATTAATCGTTCAGCTTCATCACGGACAAAAGCTTTAAGCAAAATTGTCAATGTATCTTCACCGGGTTTGATCTCGTTGTTATACTCAAAACGGTCATCCAAAGGCCAATCGTTCCATTCATCACCATTAAATGAATATTTTGGGCTCAGAAAACCTGAATTTATAACATCGTTGACCATAACTCTTGAAATGGTATCGGGACCATTATTGGTTATTTGTAAGCGGTAACGAATGGTATCGCCCCAAAAAGCGATATCGAGGCTGTTGCTTTTTATATTCTCACCTGATTTTACAATTTGCACATCGGCATTTAAAGGCGGACGGAGACTGTTAATATATACCCAGCCGGTGTTGCATTTAACAGGCTGGCCATTGTTGCAAACACGATATTGCAAACTATCGATGCCCCAAAATGACTCATCGGGTTTAATTGTAAGTTGTCCTGTTGAGTCCCATGAAAAATTAATTAAGCCGGATGATGGAGGAGTGAGAATTTCAATTAATTCAATATTGAATGCATTACGATCATAATCGTTATCAAGAACATTGAGAACAGAATCGGGTAACGCTTGTAAATACTCACGTTGTTGACCGGGTGTACCCGTTAAAGAAAGATATTGCTTGCCAAATTGCGGTAATACGGTTGAATCCCCTGCCACAATTGACACACTATCGTTCACCGAAACCGGTGGATAGGATTGTAGTAATACAACCACCGAATCATATGATGTACAACCAAGCCGATCTTTCACTTCAAGGTAATATGTCCCAACAGAACTAACCATTATGGAATCGTTAAAAGGCCTGCTTTCAATGATGCCATCTTTTGTTGTCCATGAAAAAGAAAGCCCCTCTTGACCCTTACTCCCCGAAGCATCAATAACAATATCCGTACCCATATCTTTATACAAAGTATCCGCTTCGATAATGGCAACCGGTTCTTTTGCCACAATCAGTTCAATAGAGTCACGTGCCTGGTTCCCATCATTATCGGTTACCGTATAAATATACTTTATGCTTCGCCCATAGGTGGTTGGGTCGGGGGTAAATACCGGATTGGGAGTATCGGTATTGCTTAAACCTGTAGCCGGCGACCATTCATAACCTACAATATTATTATTTGCACCAATGCTATCGCCTGGCATTACATATATATCACAGCTGGGCACATGTACCTGCCCTGGTAAATCGGCATAAATTGTAGCAATATCGGTGCGCCAAATTGAATCGTTGTCTGCTTCATCAGGATCGAATGTATCCGACCATGTGATTGCCTGATTATATATTACATCCGGAGAATTTCCACTGATAACGGCACGCAGATATATCACAACTGAGTCATTTCGTGCAAGATTGGCTATCTTTAATGAGTCATTCCATGGCTGATAAGCTGCTTCATTACCAACTTTGTATTCAGGCTGAAACAAGCCAAAAGCCAGGGTATCTTTTATTACAACATCACGTGCAACATCTGGTCCTTTGTTGATTACCTTTATAAAATATTGTATGGTTTCTCCATAAAGCGCTTTCTCCGGGCCAGTTTTTTCAATGTATAAATCAGACTGACGGGCATCATCCTGCACCACGATCGTAACTTTTGAGTTGGAGTACATCTCGTTGTCTTCATTTTCGCGCACAAATGCCTCATAAACAAATTCATCGATTCCTGAAAAACCGGGGTCTGGTGTATAAATAAATGCACCCCCAATTCCAATATCTACTGTTCCGTGTGAAGGTTGTTCTATAGGTGTTGCATTATAATAAACTACATTTCCCTGTTCATCAAAGTCGTTTGTACTCACATCACCTTCAACAGGTGTGCCGGGAATGGTATAGAATACGTCATCAAATGTATGAAGCGAGAGATAGTCAACGGTTACCACGTCAAGTTTAACATTTTCGCCATAGCATTCCAGTGTTTTTAGCAAAGGCACTACAGTTACATGGTAACGTCCGCGTTGGCTCCATAAAATATTTTCAGTACGTGCCGTAGAGCTGCTAACCGGTACCATTCCACCAGAAGGGTCCTGAATTGTCCACTCGAAACGATAATCGGTATTTTCATTTATCGATAAGGCATGGGTCGAGCCTATTTCAACATAGCGCGTTTTGATTTGCGCTGTTGAAACCAATACCATCAGGGTGGTTACAATGGTTAATGTGATATGTTTTATTATATGTTTCATTTTATCAACCCCCCAGCCCCCTAAAGGGGGGGCTCGCTTCGTTGTTATGGGTTATTTTGTTTATTCTGTTTCTATTCTTAGTTATTATTTCTACCCCTAAATCCCCTAAAGGGGACTTGACTTAACTTTTCGGTTGCAAGTTATCGTATTCTTCTGTTTCTATTCTTTGTTACAAAATCTTTTTTATCACTCTAACTTCTTCTTTCTCTTATCATCCCCCCTTTAGGGGGTTAGGGGGTGTTCTTTGTTACTATCCATCCCCCCTTTAGGGGGCAGGGGGTTAATTTGCAAAATCAATATCTTCATGAACAATTGGTTTTGGATGGATGGTAATGACCCGTTCGCCATCCTGGACCGTTATTCCTACCCCTTCTTCGTTTTCGGCACTGTTTTCGAGGATCACAATTTTCCATTCCCTATTCTGCTGTGGCAGTGCATCGTTAATAAACGTATTCTCTATTTCAATGGTCAGCTCGTTTTCTGCTAAGTTTTCCAGTGTTTCGGTAAATATTTCGTTTCCATTATAATCGTAAATAGCATAAGTGAACGAATACGTGAGTGCCCCCATATATTCAACACCGAATTCGATAACCTCGTTGGGCACCAGTGACGATTCGGAGCAACCAATATAATTGTTTCCGGTGAAAGAAATAAACGGATCACCAAACATTTCAATCTCGAGGGTATCCGGAAGGCTCATACAGCCATTTTCCGAAACATATTGCGAAATGATATAATAACTGCCGGGTTCAAAGTTAAATGTTATATTCTTAAATGCTTCAGAACTACTACTTTCTTCAGAATAAACTAGTTCATTGTTGTCAACCCTGTAAATATCCCAGAAATAGGTTTCCGGGCTTTCACCCAACTCCTGTAGGTAAACAGTATGCATTTCGCCCTCGGTTATCTGAGCCCAGTCTGGACGAATGAGAGTAGGCAAAGGCCGGCGGTATGCATAAATAGTATGCTCACGATATTGAAGCAGTGAACCTTTCACCCCTCCACTAGAAGCTTCAATAAGTCGCAAATTATACTCAATATCTTCAGTTGTGCCAACATAATCGTCAATAAAAATATTAATATATCCCGTATCCCCCCTAAAAAGAAGGTCTTCTTGTACGATGTGCTCTTCAAACACTTCCCCGTCAATACTATAAGTAAGGTCGAAAGGTGGCATGCCCTCAATGATAATGGGTACATTCACACCCGATTCGTCGTACGAACAGGTTTGGGTGAACTGCTCTTCAAAACGTACATCGGGCGGTGCCGATACTTTAATGCGCATTCCCTGGTATTTTCCGGGGTCATCGTCGAAACGTTCGCAGCCTGCAGCCGATATTTCGTGTACATATACATAACCGGTATCCAGGGGAGTGGTAAAACTGTCCCAAATCACCCACATGGTGGTTTCATTATTGGCATTACCGGGCACAGTGTCGGTTACCCCGTCGCCGGCCATGTTGATAATTTCTTCTTCGAAAAACAAGCGTCCGCCTTCAACGTTCCATACAAACCTCGATGGTTGATCGTAGCTGCGGTCGCCCTGCACGGTAAACTTGTGTACCGAACCGTTGATCACACTGTCTAACGGCCAGGCAGGGTTTGGTATTTCAACCGAAGTTTGGGCCATAGCAGTGACCGATAGAAGCAACAGGCTCCCTCCTAACCTCCCCCCAAGGGGAGGAAAAAGCCTTTTTGTTGCTGCAATATGGCATAGAAAGGACAGCAGGAGCCTATAAAGGCTTCTTATATAGGTTGTGATGATATGTTTCTCTTTTCCGGTCATATAAAACCCCCCAGCCCCCTAAAGGGGGGGCTCACTTTTCTGTTATGGGTCAATATCTTTTTTCTGTTTCTATTTTTACTTTTCTACCTGTCACTTCTTCTTTGTTACGATCCATCCCCCCTTCAGGGGGTTAGGGGGTTTTTCCCCCCTTCAGGGGGCAGGGGGTTTTCCAACGTATGCCCATTCGGACAAAAGCATACGGATGGATGCGACACCCTTTTTTATTAATGAACCGCTGAGACGCTAAGACGCAAAGTGTTTTTTTAACTCTTTCTCAATTCTCACAATCTCACTACTCACTACTTAATAGGCGTTACATTATACGCCAGCACCATTTCCATGCCTTCGGTTTGTGGCAGGTGGTTCATGATACGGATTTGTAAACGGCGGTCTTCATCGTGCGTGATGTGTGTGCCGTATTTGTCAACCACCTCGGTGATGGCCAGTTCGTACTCGATGGTACGGTCGAACTCCCCTTGTGCTTCGGTGACCTCAAGCATGTAGGTATTTTCGGCACTGTATGTTACTTCGACATACTCGCCACCGTTGCCTTCAACCACTCCACCATCGGTTGTGTTCTCAACCGTGTATTTTACCTGTAGAGGAAAACGGCTCTCGGGTATGGGCTCGTACGAAGCACCTTCGCGGAAACGGAAATCCATTCCCACGGCTACACCGGCAAAGTATTCCATGCCGCTATAACACTCGTCGGTATCGAGCGAGGCAAAGTCGAAATACATGTTGTTGGGCTGGATAAGGATGCTTACAGCCCGGGTTGTTGAACAGCCCTCGGGACGTGTTTCGGTAACCGCGAGATAGGTTAGCTCCGATTCGGTACGGCTGATGTCCATAAATTGTACGGTTACCCCGGTTGAATCTTGTCCTTCAATAAAATCGTAAGATTCCACAGGCATCGGGTTAAATGCTTCGTCATTATATGTCCATACAAAGCTATTGCCCTCGTGGTATTCGACACTAAAGCTGTGTATTTCGCCTTCGATGAAGGTAAAATCCTGCGCGTTGGCAAATGATGTGGCGAATATTAAGGCTGCCACGGCCATGGCGAAACGACGGCCAAGCTGCCTGGCGCGGTGTTTCAATGTTTTTGTTTTGTCCGAATGCATAATAAAAAAATTTACCCCCCTACCCCCTAAAGGGGGGGCTTTCGCCCCGATGAAGGTTCGTTAATAATTTCAAATATCGATTATATAATTCATTCATAGGGTTTCACCCTATCCATAGGGCGTTGCCCCATGCTGTTGCTATGCGCCCCGTTGTGGCTAAGCAAAGTTCATTGGTAATTCATCTGTAAATCATCGGTTTTTGGTTGGCACCGGCATAAAGGCCAAAGGCCTTATAGCATTAGCGCAGGGCATAGCCCTGTGTAATTTGGCGAACCAACCACCTAAATTAGCCCTGTAAGGGCGGGAAATGATTACCTAATGTTTCAATTTTATTCAATGAACGTGTTCGTTACGTTTTCGTAAATGGGGTTTAATCCATCGTACGTTTGTGCTACCGCCCCTTTCAGGGCTCGGGTTCGTTTATTGTTATCCATTTTCGTAGGGTTTCACCCTATCTCCATAGGGCTACGCCCCATGCTATTGCTTTTCGCCCTTTCAGGGCTCAACAATGGTATTTGTTGCTACATTGTTCGTAGGGCGTTGCCCTACGCTATTGCTTGTCGCCCCGTTGGGGCTGGGTTTAAAAAAACAGCGTATCCCTACTCGTCCCCATCTCGAATAGTCATATTGGTTATGCCTATCCCGAATGTATTAACTTTTCCAAAATGCGAAAACTTGTATAAAGTTGACCCGGGATTAGCCGGGTTCAAACGACCAACAAAAATACCGGCCGTTAATCCAATTTCAAGCAACGGACAGGAATGTCCGTTCTACGTTTTGATTGTTGGAAAAGATGGTTTTTCACCATTGTTATTGCATTCGGAATACGCTGTATTCCCTTTGTTTTTCAATTTTTGTTAGAACGTGACAGGCAAGAATGCCCTTTTTACATTGTTTTCCTAATCAATCAGGAAAATTAATCTACTAAAATCATCCCTCAATTTCCCCTCTTTAGGCTTCGACCTGAGCTCAGCCGAACGGGGGCAGGGGGTTTACAAGGCTAAAGGTCCCCCACCTTTGCGGGCGGGGAAACCTGTGTTATGTATTAGCCTTATGTTTTAGTTAACAGTAATAGTTGATGTATTAGGTGCTGCCTGAATCGTAAATTCTTCAGATCTGTTATCATCATAAGCTGTATCTGGAACTGTATCTTCATGACTAGATGGTTCTTCACCAAGAGAAGTACCTGTACCATCAGCAGAAGTATAAATTCTAATATCTGTACCTAAGACTGAAGTAGTAATATCTGTACCCCATCTATCGTTATAAATTGCAGGGAAGGTAAAGATATTCTCACTTGCAGCAGTTGAATTTTCCACAATTACTTCGTCATCTAATGTAAATGAATTCTCATCAGTGGCTGTAGTTCCATTAACACTATATAAATCTGATGAAGAAGTGGTAACAATATCTGCAACTATTGATCCTAAATCAGGAGCAGTAAAGTTATATCCAGTAGGAACGTCATCAAAACTAATGGATACAGAAAAATGCCGAGTAGTTCTAGGATTTGTACCAATGTAGTTAGTCAATGAACCATTATCATCACTATCAGTACCTGTTGTCCTTTCACTACCATCAATGAAAACACCTAGATCGTTCATAAATACAGCATATTCATTAGCACGGCTACAGCTTGATAAAGCATCTCCTGTAAGAGGAGCTCCAGCATCATCTGATGCATAAACAGTTGCATCGAACCCTAAAACAAACAAATGAAAACCACGCTTTGTAACAGCACAAGTTGGATCATTATCAGTTTCAGTTGCTTCAAGATAATAAGCACCTGCTGCTAAGTCAGTCCAAACAAGGTTAAAACTTTCGCCTGTAACTGGAAAAGAAGTTGTTGTATGTGTTCCATCTGCAACAGTTGTAGCATCTGTGCCAGCATACAATGTCCAAGAAACATTAGAAGCAGTACCAGTACCTGCTGTAATTGATACAGGATGAGTTGAACCGGGCAAATGAACTGCCGGTTGTGTAGGAATGTCACCATCATTTTGTGCCATTGCACTTGTCCCGGCCAATATTACCATGGCCAGCACCATCATTAAAGAAATAAATTGTTTTTTCATAAGGCATGAAATTTTAAAATTAAACATTGTTTTGTTTTCACTTTTGTTTTTGTTTTCTAAATACTTGTTCTTTTCAGTTGTAAATTTTTGTTTCATAATAGTAAAGTTTTACCCCCGTCCCCCTAAAGGGGGGCACGCTTTTCAGCTACGGGTTGTGTTTATTCTTTTGTTTCTATTTTTTGTTACAATTTCTTTTTATCATTCTAATATCTTCTTTGTTTCTATCCATCCCCCCTTTAGGGGGCAGGGGGTGTTTATTTCTATTCTTAATTTCAATATCTTCTTATTATTCTAATATCTTCTTTTCCTTTTCATCCCCCCTTTAGGGGGTTAGGGGGTTTTGTTTTTCACAGACACGAATGTCTGTGCTACGTTTTTCCCGGACACGAATGGCCGGGTTACGTTAATTCGTTATCGTTATGTTTGTTGTTGCCGGTAAGGCGTTTATTGTTATTGTTCGTGTTCTCCATTCGTTTTGTGTTGTTCCCCCTACATCAGGATAAATAGTTATGTTGTCACCGGTTTCTACCCTGTCGTTGGTCCCCGAAAGGGCTTTGCCGTTGGTTAAGGTCATGGTAACCGCGCATTCGAGATACATTTCTCCGGTTATTTCTACTTCAAGCTCAACATTATCGGTTGTGTAACTTCCGCTTACAGCCTGAACCTCAATTCTCCATGTATCAGCATCAACATTGGTAATTGTGT
>JASMTI010000048.1:0-2727 GCA_041694375.1 Bacteroidales bacterium
GGTGACCCCCGATGAGTTCAGCGTGGATGTGGAAGCAAACAACACCGAAGAGCATCCGAAGCACTACGATGCCTTTACCATCTACTACAAGTTCAAAGGCAAAGACCTGCCCAAAGACAAGATTGAAAAGGCCGTTAACCTATCACAAGACAGGTACTGCGGCGTGTCGTTTATGCTCAGCAAAGCCGCTGACATCAAACACGAAATCATTATCGAAGATTAAGAATCCAATCACATAAAAGAAAACCCCGGGTAAGATTTGTTATCCGGGGTTTTGTGTTTAGGTAAATGGCCACCCACATGAATGAGGGTGCTAAACTCATGTATTTAATTAATCAGCATTGTATCAAAATATTGTCAATGAGATTAGCACCCGGATTCATCCGGGTGGATTAATTGCATTTCGACTCTGAGTTAGCACGCTTTTAGCGTGCTTCAATTGTTTTACAGCATATTTATTCGTTGACTATCTCATCAATCCATTTATTAAAAACCGAAACTCTTGTAACCTTGCTGGGTTGTCATAAAATCCCATTTATAATACATTAAACTTTAAACATTGATTTTCATTAAAAATACAAATTATTTACGATTCTCATAAAAATCCACACCCCACACCAAAGTGCAGGGTGTAGTTTTTCCCTTCTCACTAATAATCCACAATCATACGTGCTCTGCGATAGCCTTCGTAGAAGTCGCGGTTGCGGTTTTTAAAGATTTTCATCAGGTTGTCGAGCTGATTATAGAGCAGGTCGTCGGTTTGGTCGAACAGCACTTCCAGCTCTGCGGTGGCCACACCCGATTTAATCTGGTATTCGCGGGGCTTTCCGTTCATCTCCTCCAGCTCATTCACATCACCCTGCAAGTCTGTCACTTGCTCCTGCGTCATCCCAAAATCAGGCACCAGCACCTCTTCCTGCTCCAGGGCTTTGGCAATAATAAACTTCACCCGCACAATCAGGTCGTCATATTTCATCTGGTACAAGTCCGTTTTCGTATCCGACATCTGCCGGGCCAGTTCCTCATCACCATCCATCAGGGCTTTCACCTCCAGCAAATCATTCAGGATATCAGCTTTGATGGCAATACTATTTTTGAGTGCCAGTTTGGTTTTGCCATAGGTTGCTTGCGAAGCAGCCTGCACGGTCGCCTGGTTACTTATTTGCTGGCGCAGCTCATCAAGGTTCACCTTAGCCGTGCCAATGCGTGCAATAGCCTGCCAAATGGTGGCATGTTCATCAAGATAAGACGATACGGTGTCGTACATGTTCTTCTTATTAATCTGTCTCTGTTTCATAATAATGTTGTTTTAGTTTGTATGAAGGGCATGCTGACGGGGCAGCCTGCCATGGTTATTATTTATGTTTTGATGCGCAACAGTAAATGTGTTATGATTGAGTGTAAGTAGCCTGTTTTTCGTTGTAAGGAGGTTGTTTTTCATTGTAAGCACCTTGTTTTTCAATGTAAGATGCTTGTTTTTGACTGTAAGCAGCTTGTTTTTGAATGTAAATAGTTTGTTTTTGACTGTAACCGGTTTGTTTTTTTCTGCAATCACCTTGTTTTCCGCTGTAAGCAATATATTTTTTACAGTAACTTCCTTGTAACTGGCTTTTATCAATAGATTCAGAAAGGTATTTGTCAAATTACTCATGGAAAAACATTGTAAAATCACGCCACTAAACTAAAAACACCGATCCATAAATCCTACAGCCAAAGGATAACTGCTATAGTTTTAATGAAATCCGCCGGGATTTATTTTTCATTCGCAGGGGTTTTATACATATTCGTTTTTGTGCATATGATTTTTCAACCAGCTTCATCACGATGCAGCCTTTTTTAAATGGCCTTCTGCACCTTTAAAATAACTTTTTCTGATTGAGCAAGCCATCCGTTTTCTGGATGATTTTCTTAATGGTGATGTGTATTACAAGACCGGATTCGAAGGGCAGAATCTTCAAAGAGCAAGGGTGCAGATAAAACCCTTTCAGGGGTTTATGGAGAGCCGCTACCGATACATCTATAAAAACTATTTTTGTTCTTCTGAAAAATTGCATTATTATTGCCCTATCTAATAGCAAATTACATTACTTAATTCATCTTTGGTATTCACCAATTCATCTTTTATGGAAGAAAAAAAAGTACCTAAAAAGGATAGCGAAGCGCACCTGAAAAGCGACAAAAAATATTTCGATGTAGATGGGCCGGTTTTTTGGCCCTCTGCGGTTTTAATCATTATTTTTATTGCTGTAACACTGATTATTGGTGCCCCGATGGAGAAAGTTTTTAGCGCCGTACAGGATTCCATCTCCGATTATGGGGGATGGTTTTTTGTTTTGGCGGTGAATTTTTTCCTGGTATTCGTCTTATTTATTGCCTTCGGAAAATATGGTAAAATCAAGCTCGGCGGAAAGCGTGCCAAGCCTGAGTTTTCAAAAGCCGGATGGTTTGCCATGCTTTTCAGTGCAGGGATGGGTATCGGCATTTTGTTCTGGAGTGTGGCCGAGCCTATTTACCACTTTTCCAGTCCGCCGCATGGAGAAGGCGGAACAGTGGAGGCAGCAAAAATAGCTCTCGAAACCACCTTCCTGCACTGGGGCTTGCATGCCTGGGCCATTTACGCCCTTGTCGGGATGGCGCTTGCTTTTTTCACCTTTAACAGGAAACTGCCCCTGACAATCAGCTCCGTTTTTTATCCATTGCTGGGCGAGAAAATTTATGGTCCGTGGT
>JASMTI010000049.1:0-1542 GCA_041694375.1 Bacteroidales bacterium
TGTGTCTGTTCAGAAAGTGCCGGTTGCAAGCGTTACCCGGCAAATGGTACTTAATGGACAGACACTAATTATCTGCCGAAAAAAATGCGTATTGGCCATGGTTCCGGAACCATGGCCATCTATAATACGGACAATTTCCTTAACCGGCAGGATTGCCAATCGCTTACAAATTGCCAAAATAAGCTGCTGTGCGAATCATTTGCGAAACGAACGACATTTCATTGTCATACCATGAAACGGTTTTTACCAACTGTTTGCTGTCAGCTGTCACCACTTTGGTTTGTGTAGCATCGAAAAGCGATCCGAAATGCATACCAATCACATCTGTCGAAACAATTGAATCTTCGGTATATCCGTAGGATTCATTTGCAGCTTTTTTCATGGTCGCATTTATCGTTTCTGCATCAACCTCTTTTTCGAGTATGGTAAATAACTCAACAACCGATCCAGTGTGAACAGGAACCCGCTGCGATGAACCGTCGAGCTTCCCCTTTAAGGCCGGAATAACCAACCCGATGGCTTTTGCGGCTCCAGTTGTATATGGAATAATGTTGTTGGCTGCAGCCCTCGATTTACGATAGTTCGATTTGGGATCAGGCGTATCCATCAAGGGTTGAGAATTTGTATAAGCATGAATGGTAGTCATCTGCCCGGCGATAATTCCATAGTTATCGTTCAGAACCTTAGCCATTGGTGCCAGGCAATTTGTCGTGCATGACGCAGTGCTGATCAGCTCATCAGAAGAATTAAGTTTATGGTGGTTTACATTGTAAACTATGGTCTTCATATCTTTATCTGACGGTGCCGAAATAATTACTTTTTTTGCTCCGGCTTTGAGGTGGGCCGATGCCTTCTCTCGTGTGCTGAAAATACCGGTGCATTCAAGTACCAGATCAACATCGTGCTTTTTCCAGGGAAGATTGTGTGGGTCGCGTTCGGCATAGGCAGCGACAGGTTTTCCATCAATAACCAATGCATGATCATTATGAGTTACATTCTTCTTAAAGGTCCCCTGATTAGAATCGTATTTAAGCAGGTATGCCAGCATTGCAGGAGAACTTAAATCGTTTATGGCAACCACTTCCATTTTGTCACTCTCTGTAATTTCGCGGAAAGCCAGGCGTCCGATTCTGCCAAATCCATTAATTCCAACTTTTATCATAATGCAACTTTTAAAAAATTTATGTTTCTTATTTTTTACCATACAAAGTTACTGTAGATAACACTTGTCTCAAATGACAATTATCCGACAATATCTGCCATGTGTTTTAAGGGTGAATAAATAAATGCAATGTAGCAAAATTCTAAATTCCCTTATTGCTATAGAATACAAGGCGATTCAAGACGAGAATGAAATTATTAAATGGGATGGTGAACTCAAATCACATTTTGGAACTATTGTAAATGCCTGGAACAAGGATACCGACTTGTAAAATGCTTACAAAAATTCAACGGTTTGGTTTTATGTAGAATTAGCTAAAAGAATTGGAAGAAGCAGATAAAAGTAATCGACAGGCAGAAGTTTGCCAGGCAGAAGGCAGA
>JASMTI010000050.1:0-1510 GCA_041694375.1 Bacteroidales bacterium
TTAACTTTAAACCTTTTTCTTCCCAACTCAATACCGAGGGGATAAACAAATTCACATACAAATCTTCATTGTTGTGCGCATAAATCATTTCACCATATTTCCCATGATTTTCGATACCCGACCCCACGCAACACCAAAAAGCTTCTTCGGGTTTCGAATATACCCGGTAATGCCTTGGGCGCATGGTTGTGAAATATACCAACCCGCCATGCTCAGGATGTTGCGTTGAGAGAATATGGTTATACAAAGCACGCTCGTAGTAGTCGATGTAACGTAATGATTCATCGTAAAAATACAGCTGCTTCGAGAGTTTCAACATATTGTATGTATTGCAAGTTTCGGGACCTTGGCGCGATTCAACCATTGAGGAAAAGTCGTCGGCCGGATGAAAATGCTCCCGGACACTATTGCCACCAATTGAAATTGTGCGGTTGTTCACAACAGTCTCCCAAAAAAACTGTGCCGCCCCATGCCACTGCTCATCACCATCGACAGCCGCTATTTCCTGAAAGCCTACCACTTTTGGTATCTGGGTATTGGCATGAAGGCCATTAAGCTTATCCTCTCCTTTCAACAACGGGTCGAGAATTGCACGGTGCGAAGTACGCCTTGCCAACTCCATATATTTATCATCACCTGTAATGGCTGCCACATCGGCAAATACTTCGTTCAAACCACCATGTTCCGAGCGCAACATATCCTGCACCTGTTCGTCAGTTAACCCCGCAAGCATATCGTAAAACCAGTCGGTAAGGTCAACCAACATTACTTTTGCTTTTTCAATTCCGGCAATGCGGTAAGCATCAAGCAATCCGGCAAATATTTTATGGATATTATAAAGCGGCACCCACTTACCATTCAGTGAAAACCCACCTGCGTTAATATTACCCGCTTTTATTTCATCCCACATTTCCATTCCACCGGGCACTCCGCCTACATAACCGTTCCCGTTGGCTTTCTGGCAACGTTCAAGTTCATCGAGCATATAATTTAAGCGTTCAAGCATCTCAGGGTTCCCGGTAGCCACCCACATTTGTGCCAATGCAGTAAGGTAATGCCCCCCGATATGTCCATCAAGGCCTGTGTTTTCCCAGTTCCCATAGCGTTCAGCTTTTGGTTCAAGGCCCGCACCTATCAGGTAAGGTGCCAATAAGCGGTCAGGGTCGTGTGCCAAAATATATTCAACATCCAAATCCTGTGCATGCTTAAAATCACTGTCAAGTAATTTTACATCTGACAAATGGAATGGTTTCAAATCTCCTGCAAATACAAATACAGAAAGAAGCAAAAAGAATAGTGGGGTTAAAATCGCTTTCATGATTTTTAATATATGGTTCGTAATGCAAAGAAAACACTTTTGTAAAAAGTAAAAGTGGATTATTGGAATATCAACGCGGACAAAATATGAAAATATCTGTATTTAAAGTTCTAATATCTGATATTAAAAGAAAACATGCGAAAGTCGTAAGTTCCCGCTGTTGCTACATCAACCCAGCAAAAATGAAACAAT
>JASMTI010000051.1:0-23014 GCA_041694375.1 Bacteroidales bacterium
AAACCAATTGGATATAAAGGCCAAATTGGAGAAAACTAATATACTGGATGGAAAACTTATCTTAAATGCCAATGGAAAAAAACTAACTTATTACATCTACATAAAAAAGGAACCGCGTAACTACCACTTAACCGAATTTGAAAAGTTTAAAGAACAGCATCAAAATTTGATAATAATCGCTGAACACATATTCCCAAATATTAAAAAGGATCTGCGAAAACAAGGTATAGCCTACATTGAAACAAGTGGTAACCTTTTTATTAAGAATGATACATTCTTCTGGTTGATCGATACGAATAAGAAAAACGCACAAAAAAAAAGAGTCACAAACCGAGCTTTTACCAGGGCTGGCCTTCAAGTAGTCTTCCATTTTTTAATAGACAAAGACCTAATAAACACCAACCAAAGAAACATTGCGAATATTACAGGTGTTGCTTTAGGCAATATACCACAAGTAATAAAAGGATTAAAAGAACAAGGTTTTCTATTGCGAATAAACAAAAGGACCTATGCCTGGGAGAATCTAGAACAACTGATGAACAGATGGATCAATGGATATGCCACAACTCTTAAACCAAAACTGAAGAAAAACACTTATGCTGTTCCTAAAAACTGGGAAAGTATCGATTTCAACCCCAAAAAAACGGTCTGGGGCGGAGAACCTGCTGCTGACATTTTGACCAATCATCTAAGACCTGAAAAATTTATTCTTTATACTAAAGAAAACAACATTGATCTTATTAAGAACTACCGACTTATTCCAAAACAAAATGGCGCATTGGAAACCTACGAGATGTTCTGGGACAAAAACAAGTTTGAAAAAACAGCACCCCCACTTTTAGTTTATGCAGAACTAATTCTTGAAGGAGGAAAAAGAAATAACGAAACCGCTAAATTGATTTTTGATGAGTACATCCAACCAAAGTTATAAAGAACTGGCCATTCCCTATTTTAAAGAGGTGTTTGACCACATTGACCAAGTAATGATCCAACACCAAATCCCTATTATTTAATAGGGGTGACTGCTTATGGCCTTAAGACTTCTGGAGAAAGACATCCGCCCTGGCAGAGGAACAAAGGAATATCGACTTTGCGATCATGATTTCAAATTTAGGTGAATATGAACAAATCAGCCAATCACTCGAAAAAAGAGGATTCAATAAGGTTAAAGCTCCTTGGACGTTTTATTCTGACAAATACAATGTTGCAATTGATCTTCTACCTTTCGGAGAGGTAGAAGAAAAAGACACAGCAAATTTCAATAAACGTTATTCGGATTTACACGTCATTGGATTACCCTAAATTTTGGAAGATAACGATTCCGTGCAAATAGAAGACTAAAATGTCAACGTTCCACCGTTACCTGGAATGATCATATTAAAGCTAATCGCCTGGAGTGACCGTCCCGAAGAGAGAGATAATGATCTGGTTGACATTTTAAGAATTATTGAGCATTACTTTGAATATGACTACGACGAAATCGTTGAGCAACACAATGACACTTTTGATGATCAGAATTTTGATCAGCTTAAAATCGGAGCGGAAGTATTAGGTAGAAAAGCCCGTTTTTACTTAAATAAGTCTGACCAATTATCTAAACGGGTTGTTAATTTGGTTGAATCAAATATTAAAGAAAATACTGCTTCAAAGATTGCAAGAAGATGGGCCAGAGAGCTATAAACCTGATGAATGTGACCGGCAATACAACCGCTGTTTGAATGGTAGAAAACGTGGTGTAACCATTCGTTCGTTTTACTTTTTAGCCCAACAGGCAGGTGTAAACATCAAAACAACCAAAAACAGCTAACAACAAGTTAAACAACGCAAGCCAGTGGCATTCAGGTTGTAAACAAAATGTAAACGCTACTGCCTTATTATGAAAACAGGGCAAAAGATTCATTACATGATGGCAATATTTCACGGTTTACTCAACATTTAAATCCACTCACTCACTTTTTACAGCTTTTCATAAGGTTTTATTTAGAAAGTGAAATGCTTTTGTTAAATTCGGGGTTTTATTCAAAACCTTTATCTATGCCAATACCCGACTATCAAAGCCTGATGCTACCGATTCTTGAAACCGTTTCGGATGAAAAGGTTTATAAAAAAGATGTAGATAGTGATTATTTTGAAAATTAGTCTCACAAAGTTTACACTTAACCATTTATTCTATAAAACAAAACACAAATGACCAATACCACCCACTCCGAATTAGTCGGACTCATATGGAATATCGCTAATAAATTAAGAGGACCCTACCGCCCACCGCAATACCGCAAAGTAATGCTACCAATGATTGTGCTTCGAAGACTTGATTGTGTGCTGGAAAAAAACCAGGAAAAAGTAGCAAAGAAGTACGAGCAACTAAAGGATGATGGTAAATTAACCGACGATGCCATCAATAAAATATTGGGCAAAACAGCCTCTGTTGAACGGGAACACCCTTTGTTCAATACCAGTAAATATACCTTTAAAAAACTATTGGACGACCCCGAAAATATAGCCCGTAACCTTGTTGCTTACATTCATGGTTTTTCACCCAAGGCCAGAGAGGTTTTTGAAAAATTCCAGTTTGAGGATGAAATACACAAGCTGGAGGATGCCAACCGATTGTATATGATCGTGAAAGAGTTTGTGCAAACCGAAGATGGCCGGGAAGTGGATTTGCACCCCAACCGCATTTCGAACCTGCAAATGGGATATGTATTTGAAGAGCTGGTCCGTAAATTTAATGAGCAGGCCAATGAAGAGGCCGGGGATCACTTTACACCCCGTGAAGTGATCCGCTTAATGGCCAACCTTATTTATACCGGTGAAGAAGAAGTATATAAACCGGGAATTATAAGGACCATTTACGATCCTACCTGCGGAACTGGCGGTATGCTCTCGGTTTCGGAAGAACATATCCGTGCTGAAAACACCAATGCCAACCTGATTCTGTACGGTCAGGAGTACAACGATGAATCGTATGCAATATGCGTTTCGGATTTGCTGATCAAAGATGAACCATTGGATAATATTGTCCATGGCGATACGCTGGGCGATGGCAAAACCCGTGACGGGCACCCGAACATGAAATTTCATTACATGTTGGCCAATCCGCCTTTTGGCGTGGAATGGAAAGCAGAAAAAGATGTAGTTGAGAAGGAATATGAAGATTTAGGCTTTACCGGACGCTTTGGTCCCGGCCTGCCACGAATAAACGATGGTGCATTGTTATTTCTTTTGCACATGATATCCAAAATGCACCCCAAACCCGAAGAAGGTGGCGAAGGTTCTAAAATTGCCATCGTTTTTAACGGCTCCCCGCTTTTTACAGGCGATGCCGGTTCGGGCGAAAGCAACATACGCCGATGGATTATTGAAAACGACATGCTCGATGCCGTAGTGGCACTTCCCAACCAGCTTTTTTACAACACCGGAATAAATACATATGTCTGGCTGGTGACCAACCGAAAATCCAAAAAACGGAAAGGTAAAATACAGTTGATTGATGCCACCAAACATTACCAGAAAATGAGTAAGAGTTTGGGCAATAAGCGCAACGAACTTTCTGACCAACACATCAAAGAAATCACCCGGCTATACGGGGAATTTGGGCATGAGGCGGTTTCTAAATTCCTGTGCGAAAACAAGCTCACCGATAAAATCTCTTCCAAGGTATTTGATAACCGTGAATTTGGCTACCTGAAAATAACGGTGGAACGCCCGTTGCGTTTAAACTTTTTGGTGAACGATGAGCGCATTGACCGATTAAAAGGAGAACCGGCTTTTAAAGCCCTTGCTGAATCAAAAAAACGCAAAAACCTGAAAGATATTGAAAAAGAAGTTGCTTCCGGTAAAGCATTGCAACAGTACATTCTAAATATGCTGGATGGGATGAAAAGTAACGAGGTAATTATGGACAGGGCAATTTTCCTGAAAGCATTGAAAAAGGCCATGAAAAATGCCGATTTAAAGCTGGATGCCAAAATACAAAAAGCCATCATTTCTGCCTTGTCCGAAAAAGACCCCAAAGCCGAAATTTGCCGCGATGCCAAAGGAAACCAGGAGCCCGACAGCGCGTTAAACGATACTGAACTGGTGCCCTTACCCGCCAATATTCCTTTGCCACTGCCGTTAGATTACGACAAGAAAGCCAAAAACGATGCGCTATTAAAACTGGTGAAAAACCATTGCGAAGAATATCTGCAAAAAGAAGTGTTACCTCATGTACCTGATGCATGGATTGACCATAAAAAGACCAAAGTAGGTTACGAAATCCCCCTCAACCGCCATTTCTATGTGTATGAGCCTCCGCGTGATCTGGATTTGATTGAAGCGGATATTGAGAAGGTGGAAAAAGAGATTTTGAGGATGCTTAAAGAAATGAATATAGTATGAAAATCCAAAATAGAGATTGGGTTGAGATTATTCCTGGAAGATGGAAAATTGGGCGTATTAGTTATATGTATCATGTTCAACTTGGAAAGATGCTTCAACCAGAACCAAAAGGAATAGAGGATGTAAAGAAACCATATCTCCGATCTGCTAATCTTGATTGGCATGGAGTAAAGCTTGATGATGTAAAGGAAATGTGGTTTTCTATTCAAGATTTAAAGAAGTACAAAATAGAACCAGGTGATATCCTTGTTAGTGAAGGAGGAGATGTAGGCAGAACTTCTTTTTGGGATGGGACACAAGAATTGTATATTCAGAATGCAATTAACAGATTAAGACCAATAACAGAAGAATCCAATTCTAAATTTTTGTTTTATTGGTTTTGCTTTTTGAAGAATCACGGTCTAATAGATATCATATGTGATAGTTCAACAATAGCACATTATACAGCAGAAAAAGTAAAAGCTACCCAATTAGTTTACCCTCCCTTTTCCGAACAAACCCAAATCGCCAATTTCCTCGACCACAAAACAGGGCAAATTGATCGCCTCATAGAACAAAAAGAAAAGCTGCTCAAACTATTGGCCGAAAAACGTACCGCCATTATTACCCGGGCCGTTACCAAAGGCTTAGACCCCAACGTGGAAATGAAAGATTCGGGAATTGATTGGTTGGGTGAGATTCCGAAGCATTGGGAGGTGTCAAAAATTGGATATGATTATGATGTGCAACTTGGAAAAATGGTACAACCAGAACCAAAGAATGAAGAAGAAGAGTTTTTACCTTACTTAAGAGCTGCAAATATTCAATGGAATAGTCCCAATTTAACTTCAGTAAAATCAATGTGGTTTAGCAAAGAAGATAAGAAGAAATATAATCTTAAAAAGGGAGATTTGTTAATCAGCGAAGGTGGAGATGTTGGGAGAAGCTGTATGTGGATAGATGAACAAGAAATGTATTTTCAAAATGCATTAAATAGAGTTAGAAGTATCGAAAAAAGTAATATTGAATATCTGTATTACTGGATGTTCTTTTTGAAGCATTGCGGTTATATTAACATCACATGTAATAGTTCAACAATTGCACATTATACTGCTGAAAAAGTAAAAGCAACTCCTATTGCTATACCGGACATTGAGGAACAAAAGAATCTTGTTTTATCCATACAAAAACTCACAAAACATATTGATAAAGTAATAAATTCTATTATTAAAAGTATAGAGAAACTCAAAGAATACCGCGAAGCCCTAATCACCGCTGCCGTAACCGGCCAAATTGATGTAAGGGGCGAAATGGATATACGGGACAACGATAGCACCCTTGGTGGTGCTAATAGTCATTTAGAACACCCTGATATTCCTTTTAACGAGAAGCATAATGCAAAAATATAATGATTTTATAGTACCCCTGAATGGATTATTATTAACTTAGTACTTTTCAACGTACTATAACAAACCATGAAAACGAAAAATATACATACCGTAATTACAGGCGATATTACAGGGTCATCTGATATTGACCGGGATTTTCACCAGGCATTGCACACCATTGCCGATGATATAAAAGAGCATTACAATGGGTTTTTGTTTGAAGTGTTCCGCGGAGACAGCTTCCAGGCCCTGGTCAGGCAGCCCGAAGATGCCTTGCTTATTGGTATTATTATCAGGGCAGGGCTGCGTAGGTACTCAAGGAGCTCATCCATAAACGATGCCTGGGATGCCCGGGTATCCATTGGCATCGGCCATGCTGAAATAAAAAACAACGATAAACTTGGCGAAATGACCGGGGAGGCCTTTGTGCGTTCGGGGCAATCGCTCGATAAAATGAAAAACGAGGGTAGCCGTTTAAAAATAACCACCGGCGATGAACAAACCGACAACGAATTTGGCGCGAGCTGCCCGCTTGCCGATACCATCATAAGCCGGTGGACAACCAGTCAGGCAGAAGCCATATACCTGTATCTGCTCCAGAAGAAAACACAAAAAGAAATAGGCAGGATGCTGAATACCACGCAAAGGGCCATCAGCAAACGATTTGAATCGGCCAACTTGCAAAGTATGACTAATTTCTTTAACCGTTACAGAGAAGTAATTAAATGGAAATTCAACAGTTAGACATACTACTTCGACTGATTTTTGCCCATTTGCTGGCCGATTTTGTTTTCCAAACCGACGGGCTTGCAAAACGCAAAAACAGGAACGGGCTTCGTTCAGGCAGCTTTTATATTCATCT
This sequence comes from Bacteroidales bacterium, assembly GCA_041694375.1. Classification (GTDB taxonomy): domain Bacteria; phylum Bacteroidota; class Bacteroidia; order Bacteroidales; family Prolixibacteraceae; genus Roseimarinus. The sequence goes on from JASMTI010000051.1 coordinate 6,613, forward strand.
GCTTACCGTAGGCGTGCTTACTTATATTTTATTAGGTCAGTGGTCCAACTGGTACGTGCCTTTGATACTGGTATTTGTTCATGGTATCATAGACCTGGGAAAAGTCCTCATAAAACGCGACAATACCTTTGTTTTTGTAGCCGATCAATTACTGCACATCATCAGCATTGTATTTGTGTGGATTTGGATAACGGAAAATTCTTTTATTAGCCTGATTATACAGAGTTTTGATTCTTGTACCTGGAGCGAAAAATACCTCACCATTTTTATCGCCTACATTTTGTTATCTGTACCCTCGGGAGTGCTTGTTGGTTACTTAACAAAGCAATGGCAGAGTGATATACCAAAGGAGGATGATGAGAGCCTTAAAAATGCCGGAAAATGGATTGGCATCATCGAACGGTTCCTGATCCTTTCATTTATTCTGATGAACCAGTGGACACCCATCGGTTTTTTGCTGGCGGCAAAATCTGTTTTTTGGTTTGGAGACCTGAAAGGGAAAGAAGATCAAAAAAAGACGGAATATATTTTAATAGGGACATTGCTGAGTTTTTCCATAGCCATTATCCATGGATTGGCTTTGCAGTACTTAATCAATAATATATGGTAAAACATACCGAAATACGTTTTGAAGAAGCTATTGAACAATGCCTGGTTGAAACGGGTGGCTACACCAAAGGTGACCCCAAAGCCTATGATATCGATAAAGCATTGTTTCCGAAGGATGTCATTGATTTTATTTCAACAACACAGCCACAAAAATGGCAGTCCTTACAACAAATACTTAGTGATAAAACCGAAGAAACCCTTATTCATGACCTTACCAAACAATTATCCCTGAAAGGTTCGCTGCATGTATTGCGCCATGGCTTTAAGTCTTTCGGTAAAAAATTCCGACTGGCTTTTTTTACGCCCAACAGCAAGCTCAACCAACAGGCCTGGGAGAACTATGAAAGAAATATTTTAACCATTACCCGGCAGGTGCATTTCAGCCCCAAACACCCCAATTTATCGCTCGACGTGGTTTTGTCTTTAAATGGTTTACCGGTGGTAACCATGGAGCTCAAAAACCACATGACCGGCCAAACCATTGATAATGCTATTCATCAGTACCGTTTCGACCGTCAGCCCACCGAACCTGTTTTTAAATTTAAAGAACGGGCGTTGGTGCATTTTGCGGTTGACCCCGATTTGGTTTCAATGACCACAAAACTCGAAGGAAAAGACACCTTCTTCCTGCCATTCAATCAGGGCTTCGATGAAGGTGCAGGAAATCCACCCAATGAAAACAACTACAAAACAGCCTATCTTTGGGAAAAGGTATTGCAAAAGGATTCTTTATTGGACATTCTTGCCCGTTTTATGCATTTGCAGGTAGAAGAAAAACAGGTGGTTACCAAAAAGGGGATCGTCAGGAATACCAAAGAAACCATGATTTTCCCCCGCTATCACCAATTAGATGCCGTGAGGAATTTAATCGCCAATTCAAAGGAAAAAGGTTCGGGCCATAATTACCTGATCCAGCATTCGGCCGGTTCAGGAAAATCCAATTCAATTGCATGGCTGGCGCATCGTCTTTCAAGCTTGCACAACAAAAACGATGAAAAGATATTTGATTCCGTGATTGTGATTACCGACCGCCGTGTACTCGACAAACAATTACAAAACACCATTTATCAGTTTGAACACAAACAAGGCGTTGTTCAAAAAATTGATGAAAACACCCAGCAATTGGCCAAAGCCCTTTCCGGCAGTGTTCCTATTGTAATCTCTACCATTCAGAAATTCCCTTTCATTACACAGGCCATTGAAACACTGGAGAAGAAAGGGGAAAAAGTGAATATTGAAACAACAAAAAAACGGTTTGCCGTAATTGTGGATGAAGCACACAGTTCGCAATCGGGTGAGAGTGCCATGGAATTGCGTAAAGTGCTGAATAAAGAAGGTATTGAATCGGCCATTGCTGAGCAGGTGCTCGATATGGATGATGATAAGCTTTCGGAAGAAGCCAAAAAAGCACTGCTTGCCGAAATGCTTAAACGTCCGCAACAAAAAAACATCAGTTATTTCGCCTTTACAGCCACGCCAAAATATAAAACCCTGGCCGTATTTAACGAACCGGGGAAAGATGGTAAATCCCCGTTTCATAAGTACAGCATGAAACAGGCCATTCAGGAAGGTTTTATTATGGATGTACTGGAAAATTACACCACATACAAAACCTATTATGGGCTGGTAAAATCCATTGAAGACGACCCCGAGGTGCCTCAGAAGAAAGCAGCAAAGGCGCTGGCCCGTTTTATGAGTTTGCATCCTTACAATATCAGTCAGAAAGTTGAGGTTATTGTTGAGCACTTCATCACTTCCACCAAACATTTGCTTGGCGGAAGGGCTAAAGCTATGGTTGTAACCCGTTCGCGCCTTCATGCCGTAAAATACAAACTCGCATTTGACCACTACATCAAAGAACACAAAGCAAAAGACCCCGAACGATATTCCGGGATAAAATCATTAGTAGCTTTTTCTGGAACAGTAGAAGATCCGGACTTTCCTAATAAGTTGTACACCGAAACCGGATTAAACAATGGTATAAAAGAATCGGAATTACCCGATAAATTTGACACCGATGATTATCAGGTGTTATTGGTTGCCGAAAAATACCAAACCGGTTTTGACCAACCGCTGCTGCATACGATGTATGTTGATAAGCGCCTGTCGGGCATACAAGCTGTTCAAACATTGTCACGATTGAATAGAAAAGCACCGGGCAAGGATAGCACATTTGTTTTGGACTTTGAAAATGAGCGGGAAGAAATATTTGATTCATTTAAGCCATACTACACTGTAACCGAAAAAGGGGATGAGACCGATCCGCATACCTTATACCGGCTGCAACATGGTTTGCAGGAAGCTCAGGTATATTCACCCGAAGAAATTACCGCGTTATGTGAAGTTTGGTATAAAAACAGAAAAGAACCAACACCCGGCGACCATAAAATAATCAACAGTGTAATTGATAAAGCTGTTGAGCGCTATAAAGAATTAGAAGAAACAGAGCAGGAAGAATTTAAGAGCAATTTGGTGAGTTTCAGAAATCTTTACGGCTTCCTTTCCCAAATTATTCCTTTTCAGGATTCTGATTTAGAACAGCTTTACACTTACCTGCGGTTTTTGCACACTAAACTTCCCAAAAGACAAACAGGAACTTATGAGTTGGAAGATGAAGTAATGCTCAAATACTATCGTTTACAAAAAATCAGCGAAGGCAGCATCGATTTAGAAGTAGGTGAACCAGAGCCGGTTTATGGCCCCGATGAAGTAGGCACAGGTACCACGAATGAAGATCAAGTGCAATTGTCAACCCTTGTTAACAAACTCAACGAACGTTTTGGCACCGAATTTACCCTGGCAGACCAGCTATTTTTCGATCAGGTAATTGAAACGGCAATCGGCGACCAAAAAATAAAAGAAGCAGCCGAGGTTAACAACTATGAGAACTTCATGCACTTTTTTGGTAAAATGTTAGAAGGCCTTTTCATTGACCGCATGGAAGGCAATGAAGAAATTTTCACCAAGCTAATGAACGACGATAAAATGATGCAAGTCGCAGCCCAACAGGTTGGAAAGGATGTTTATAATAGAATAAGGAGATAGATAATACCATGTACGCTTTTACCGCCATCGATCCCGATTTCAAACCTAAAGGTTCACGCGATCCTTTAGGTTTTCAACCCATATGGTCTGAAACAGGTCGTAAACTTATTAAAGATTTATCAACCGTTTCAGGTAACATCAACGATTTTAAAATTCTTTGTTTTGCCAAGTACTTTTTCCAAATTACAAAGGGACAAAACGATGAACTTCAATTTCTGCCTTTCTTTTTAAGAGTTGAACAAGCTTTTGCATATGCCAGAAAGAAATTCAACAACGAAGCATCGTTTAACGGGAATAATTTCATTTCGAAACACGTTGATAACGCAGAATATAAACTTTCAAACAATCAACGCGATTGTATTTTGAGTAACCAACGAACGTACGGAATATACGGCAAGTACATACGTCCTGCAAAAGACATGAAATTATTTGAGCAAGATGACTTCGAAACAACTTTCCGGAATGCATTTAATCCACAGGTATCCGATTTATTTGAGCGTATTTACTCCAACACGGAACTGAAAGTTGCTTCAGATTCTTTGGTACCGTTAGCCGGACTACTTGAAAGATTGACAACTGAAGAAAAACATTTTTTTAGAAGGCATATTTTAAAAGGTAATATCCCGACTCATTTACAGCAAAAATTTTATTCATTTCTAAAAGAGAATAACGATTCTACAAATATAAGCTCATTTAACCTGATCGACTTTATCAATGGAATAATCGTTACAAGCAACGATGAAGCCTTAAATTCACAACTTATTGAAATTCGAAATACAGAATTGGTGCTGGCTCCATTGAGTTATCGTTTTACTTATTTGTTATCTGAAAGTTTGTGGTCATATTCTTCATTACAAAACGATCCAGTAATGAATCAGTCAATTGAACCGCTCAAATATTCGTTTCATTCTTCGCTATTAAATGAATTAAATCAATATCGTAAATTAACTGGTATAGCATCAACCACCGCTTTAATAAAACGCAATGCCGAAGTAAGTAAACGACGAGGTGGCTCTCCCTGGATTGATCAGCAAAATGGCAAGTTTGTCGTTTATTATGGCGAAACAAACAGAGGGATGTCAGAAATGCCTGAAAATCATTGGGAGAACTCCTACTTCATTCAAAGCTACCTTCGATTGTTTAATGCGATAGAAAAATAACCAAAATGGAATACCTTCTTCTCCGTGACCAAATCAAAAATTTTATAGGGCAATCGAAAATAGCTGCCGCCTGTTTCTTTTCTTATAATTTCGACAGTGATTTTTTCGAAAATTATCTACTCCCCCTATTTGTGCCCGATGCCCCTTTCAACGATAATAAAATTCAAAATGCCATTTTATGGCGAAAATACGCCCCTGAGTTACCAAACGTTGCTGTAGTATGCGATTTTAACGCTAAAGGCTCCGAAGCCCCAAGCCTGAACTATGATGTTTTCACCAGGGACATGAAAAAAATCAGATATCAAAAACCTGTTTTTCATTGTAAACAGAGCTATATTTTAACCAATGATCAACGACTAATGGTTATCAATGGTTCCAACAACCTAACATATTCCGGCTGGTGTAAGAACATTGAAGGAATTACCATAGAAGAATTTGAAAATGATGAATTTTTTCCTCGATTATATAAAGATCAGTACCGGGGTTTTATAAACTATATGTGCAGCCAATACCCTGCAACAAAAGCTTTGGAAACAATAAAATCCTTCTTTTATAAACAAAAATATACCCCAGAACCACACTCTGTTTACTGGGATTCGGGAATGTCCTCTTTCGATGAATTTTTAAGGAGAACGATTTCTGAAACCATTGATGAAATAGAGGTGCTATCTCCTTATATATATGGCGATCAATGCCTAAAATATCTTCTTGAATATTGCAATACAATTCGTTTTAATATTCCGTTTGAAGCTACAGATGTGATTGGTATTGGGAAAGAGATATACGACCTGTTTATTGAAAATGGTATTCAATGGTCTATATTGAATCAACAAGAAGAAAGTAAAGATTTCCGATTTAATCACTGTAAAATTTATCGTTTTAAGGGGCGACATCACTTTTATACAATTATCGGTTCTGTTAATTTCACAGAAATGGCATGGAAAGGAGTAAAAAATGGTGGAAACTATGAAAATGCAGTATCTTATATTGAGCCAATAGAGCAATGGAAACCCTTTTTAAATCCATATAATGGTAATATTGAAACGGAATTTCGATTTACAGAAAACAAAGAAGAACAAAGCAATGTCTATCATCCCGAAGCCCCCAACCTCAGTTTTATCATCGATTGGCAAAAAAACGTCCTGCAATACGAGAACAAGGAAACTTACCAATGCGAATGGATAAATGAGCATAAGAACAAGATGATCGATTCTGGTAAAGATGATATTAAATTAAGTATTTCACAAAAAGAAGAACTATCTAAGAATCCGGCTATAAAAATAAGTTATTCTGGAAATACATTTATCTATTATCCTAAACAAATAGGGATGGATTTTAAGCCATTACCAATCAATCTGAGATTGAATAATGAACAGATTTTCAAATTATGGAATGAACTCATAAAGAACAAGGAAGTTAAAGCGGATATTTTGTATTTAGAATCTCTTTTAAGAAAAAAGCTTGAAGATACAGGTGACTGGAAAGAAGAATACCAGCATGATAGTATTCTGAATTACATGTCAACTCACCTCTCAGGCTTAATTCAACTTGAAAAGGTATTGTTTCAAAAACAAATACAAGAACAACTCGTTCATTACTATTTAGTTGTGGATAATATAGACACTATATGGGGTTATCTCAATTGTTTAAAGAAAGAGATTAATGACGGTTGGTTACAAAAAGGTTTTGCATGGTTGTGTATGGAAATTGTCAATAAACACCTGTTTGAAAAAGCCATTAGACTTAAAATAAATCCGCCTCTGCAAGAATCTGTTAAACTCAAACACCAGAAATGGAAAAAAGAAATAAATAAATTACAAAAAGAAGGAATTGATTTGGATGAAAAGCTATTGAAATGGACATTAAAGCAATTGTAATATGAGACTAAGTACTGATGTTGCTAAAAAGATATTGAATATGAATCCATCTGGATTGGTGGATCAGAACATTGCAAACAGGCAGTTTGAAGTTGTTGTAGAAGCATTTAATCACCTGTATAACGGAAATTCACACATTTACATTGCAGATGAGGTTGGCTTGGGCAAAACCTACATTGCGTTAGGGATCATGTCATTACTCAGGCACTTTTCAGATCATCCAGACAAATACATTGATACCATCATAGTGCCCAAAAAGAATCTACAATTTAAGTGGCAAAAAGAAATTCAGCACTTCATTAACAACAACTTTCTTTTAAAAGATAATCGGGTTAAATCTGTAATTGGTCAATCAATAGGAAAAGTTGGAAATAAGATGATTAAAAATAAGTTCAGATTACTACAAGAACTACCATCTTCATATTTAACTTATCGCAACTCATCTTTTAGCATGGCTTCCAATAATACATTAGACTGGAAACCTCTTTTTCAATTATTTCCTGAATGGGAGTACATTAAAAAAAACTACAATTCCGATTGGAGTGATTCATTCTGCAGAAGACTTTATGCCCTGTTGATGAATATTAATACTCCAAAAATTGATTGTCTTGTTGTTGACGAAGCACATAATTTCAAACACGGAATATATGGTAACGTATCACAACGAAATGAGGTGATGTCGCGTTTTATGGGAAATATATTAGAACAGGATAATGATATCTATGGCTTTTTCCCCGAACTGAAATCAAAAATTACACCTGTTGCAACAAAAGTCATTTTTCTTTCAGCAACCCCCATCGACAAGGACACATTTCAATTAAAAAATCAATTAGATGTATTTCTTCCCAATCACAGATATCGTAACATTGATATGGATGAAATAGATGAAAAAATCAAATCTGGATTGTCTGATTTTATGATACGGGGAGTAATGAATATCTCTATTAAAGGTCACAAATACAGTCGAAACATGTATCGTCACGAGCACCGGAATGGGAATGTTGTGAGTAAAGAAAAAGCAGCCCCACTTCGTCTTAATGATGATCGAATGGCTTTAATAACTGGTTTAGTGCAATACAAAACAATGAAGGAATTATCAGCAAAAAACAACCCAAGTTTTGAGATTGGATTATTGGCCGGATTCGAAAGCTTCAAGCCTAAACCCAAAAATCAGGAAGCAGAATATGATAATTCTGTCCAAAGCGATCAAAAAGAAGCTGAAGATTCAGATGTCATTCAGCAACTAGCTGAGTCATATCAAAAAGAATTTGGTACGTCACTTCCCCATTTAAAGCAAGATGCTCTAATTGCAGAACTCTTTAAGCTAATAAAACAAGGTGAAAAAGCATTGGTATACACTCGCAGAATTGCATCTGTTAATGAAATTGAAGCAAAACTTTCGAATCATTATGCAAATTATATTTTTAATAAAATTGAAAAATTTGAAAAACGGAATGAGAGTCCCAGACTGCAAGTATTAATTAAAGCCTTTAGGGAACAAACTCAACGAAAAGAAATTGAAGAAACAATTCAGCTTGTTAGTAAAAAAATAAACATCACCACTCTAAATAATTTGTTTGATCCGCCCATTTCATTTAAAACCAGGTCAGATATACAACGTCTGTTAACGCTCCTGTATGATGAACCAACAGAAGATGAATTCTGGATTAAACAAAAATCACTTTTAGAAAAATACCAACAACTAATAAAGGCACACATAGGAAGGAAAAGCCGTGTAGATCGTATATTGGTAGCAACTTGTTATGAGTTGTTAAAATTCTCTCTCAAACATTTGCTCAATGATGTAGACCCTGACATGACATTGGAAAATGAAGAATTTAATTTAGAGGAGGAAACTAATTCATCCTACTTCTTTGAAGGTTTCTTTAAAGGAAAGGGGAAAACATTTCGAAAGGCAACATACGATAATCCATGGTATGAATTAAATATTTTATTAATCAATAATGCTTATCAGATTTTCAAGGCAAACAATATTGAAAAAATAAATGCATTACATAGTAGCTACAATGGCAAAAAAGAATCCTTCAAATTCAAAAGTGAACAAAATAAATATGAAGCTGAACTAGTAGATGAGAAATATGTCGAAATAATAATAAATAATCCAACTTTAAATACTTCAACTTTTATCACTCAATTGCTTTTGACGCTTTGCCGAAAGGAATTCGACAATTGGATGTCACAAAAAAGAAAATATAAAAAAGAACAGTTTTTAGAACGAATACATAGCCTTGAAGAAATAATAAAAGGAATTTTTCGTAATGGTTCCGGTCGAATCCCAGCTTACCTGGCATGGTCAACGGGTAACTTTACCTCTTCATTGTTGAAGCTTCTTCAATCAGACTTCAATTTCGTATTAGACGAGGTGAAAACAATCATCAACGATTTCGACCGGATAATATCAAATAATTTTCCAAATCCTAACCATATAAAATACACGCTTTATAATCAATTGCCGGTACAGGGCGTCAGCGGACAACACAAAATCAATGTTTCAAAGATCGCTTCACAATTTAGAATGCCAGGCTTTCCATATGTTTTAGTTGCTACCGACATTTTAAAAGAGGGTGAAGATTTGCACACTTATTGCACCAATGTTTATCATTATGGTATTGCCTGGAATCCCTCGGACATGGAACAAAGAACAGGTCGTATTGATCGAATTGGCAGCAAATGTTATTATGGCTTAATTTCTGACCAGAAAGAAGATATTCCTTTCGAAAAAAAACTTCAGGTTTTCTTCCCTTATCTATCTGATACCTTAGAAGTGAACCAAGTTGTAAGGGTTTTTAAAGGAATGAATGAATTTATCGATACATTCTATGATTTCACAAAAACCAAGCAATCAGATAACCAGGCAGGTATAAACGACGTGGTAAAAAACTTACCACAACAAATTACGTCCAAACTCGAATCAAAATTCGATATCGAACATTTTAATTGTAGGGAATCAAAAATTGGTTCATTGGAGATTAACCCGTTCATTGGTATAAACCTTGATGAATTAAGAAATAAAATAGAAGCGTTCAATCAACATATAATTGAAACAAATGTTGACAGAGAAGGCGAATATTCAATATTCGATAAAGAAAATCTTCGAATTAAAGGGATGATATATAATGAAGAAAAAAATCGTCAGTGCCCTTTTCAGATAAATGTAGTTAACGGAGATGAAGCAGGAAACTTTCAATATGAAATTCTTTCAAGTATCACCAATCGTAATAAATTAAATCGAGGAGCAATGAAAGACATTAGAGACAATTTCACCGCTAATCAAATTGTTGAAAACAATAGCATTATTTTCCTTCGTGCATACACCTCAATTAATCAAACATCCGAGGAAATACTCTCAGCAATGATTGACCTTGTATTCAAAGCAGATGATTTAGAAGAAAAATATGCCAAAGAGGACATTAATTATTGGGTAATTTAAGCTCCCTTGTGTTGTTTGGCTTCGCTATAATAATTTCAAAATTCCTTTTTATGAACACTTTAAAACAAGACTTTCTCTACAACGAAATATGGTTACTCTCTTTTGGCGGGGCATTTCAGCATGTTAGAATTTATAAGCCAAATGTTAAGGAAAAAGATAAAACCGCTTTTCGTCAAGCTTTAAAGGTATTTATAAGTGAACATATTTTACCTCAATATAAAAAGAAAGTAGGGGAAATGGCACATGTACTAAATATTGAAGCCATCAGAGCTGCTTCTGAAGACTGGAGCAAAATATTAAATGGGAATAAATTAAATGTGGGCGCAAGTCAAAAATTGCTAAACCTTTTACTTAAATATTTATGGTGTTTAAATGAGGCAGCTACACCACCCCATTGTCCTTTAGACCGCATTATCCAACAAAAAGGATTAATAAGTAATAGTCCTGTAAATTGGACAACCCTAAATGACATGGACGATTATTTGCATATTATGCATAAAATAAAACAAGCAGCGAATGAAAAAGGTCAATCAATAGCCGAATGGGAGTTGACGCTTTTTAATAGGCGATAAATCAAATTATTATTCAAAACCAATTATTTTTTCAGTTTATCCAATACAAATTTTATATGCCAAACTAGTCGTTCAAAAGAACTGTTGTCAAGTGCTCTTTGTCCGGTGGCATTCCGGAAAAGAAAAATGGGATTTTGGTTCCTTCAAGAAAAAAGGTGCCACACTCCTCGTCCCATTCAAACAAATAATTAACCCAATGTATCTGTTTTGGCGGGATATTGTCAGTTGAACAAAAAGTAGCTGATGTATCTATTGCATATTTGGGATTTCTTTAAAGCTTACCAAACGTCTTTCATCGCTCTCTTTTTTTGTTCTTTGATTTTGTTTTCATGTTGTCTTGAATGATCTCAAGTATAATTTTATCGTTTATTATGGTATTCGTAAAACAGTAATATATTGTATTCCCATCCAAATAGAATTTGGATTTTGTAATTCCCAGCTCTTGTTTAAGTTTTACGTATTTTTCGATTTTCTTCTCCCTTTCACGTTGCAGCGCTGCATTTTCAAAATTTTGTTGCAAAACCATCGCAATTTTTTCATTACGGGTTTGTTCCTTTAATTCAAGTGTAGCCTCAGTTAAATCCAACACCTTAAACTCAATGTTGTAATGAATTTTTAAGATGGCAAGAATATTTTCGAAGTGCTTTCTTGAAAAGACGGTATCGGTAAGCATTTCGTTTAATTCAGATATCGCTTCGTCCAACGTAATAATTTGGTAATTGCCATATGCCGATCGGTGTATTTTTCTTATTTCCTGCTCTAATGATGGGGGTTGTAATACCGTTAACTTATTACCATAGGAGCATAATTCTTTAATGAAATCATACGTAATATCAATGGTCAATTCAAATATTACTTTGTCTTTTGTTCTTTTTATTAAGTTTTGAGATTTGTGAAGCCGGTATGTTTCAACATATTTTGCCTGATCGGCATCAAATTGAAGCAAAACCTTTTCGGGCTTATTCTTACTACCCCGAATAATCCCAAAACTGTTTTCGAAATGCTTTTGAACATTGAAATCATCGGGATATTCAAATTTGTTTTTCTTTACCTGAGGATTCGACAGACGGTCCAATCCAAATGTTTTGATATTATTGTCATATAAATCAAGTGCCACCAGGTACCATCGTCCTTGTGACTCTTTTAAAGCATAGGGGCACACGGTCTTGAACACTGAGGTTTCATGGAAGAATGTCTGATAGTCAAATTCAATAATATTCCGGTTTTTAATTGCCGTGTATAGTGGATAAATGAATTGTGTCCCTAAAGCCTGGCGAGAATCAAACTGAACATACTCACTAAGTCTCTCGCGCATATTAAAAGCCTGAAAAGTATCTAATGCTTCAATAATTCGTTTTTGACCATCATCAAGTCCGCCGTATTCGATGTAATATTTATTGTCAGATTGGTCGCAAATAATATCAACACCATAAATCTGGGCAATGTCATCCAGTACGCGTTTAAACGTTTTTCGGTCGCAGGTGAAAGTGTATTGACTTAATTCCCCTTCCCTGGCAAGATACTGTTGTATTTCTTTTTGTGAGTACTTTCCTTGTCGAACCTTTTTAATAATTAAGTGATGCCGTAATACTTGTTCTTTAAGTGACATAATCATTCCATTTTAAATTATATGGTAAAAGTACAAGATGAGTGGGGTGTTTTGTGGGACAATCAAGATTTATTTTTTTCAATATTGTTTTTTTATTTGCGAATATCGCAAATCGCAATAGGCGATATTTCATGTAATATTTTTTCAGAACTATATATTTTTTGTAATATTGCATATCGCGATATACGATACACGGCAATATGAAAACACAAAATCAACAACTTAAACCGCAAGATGTATTACTCTTACTGAAAATAGTAAGCGACAACCATCCCTCATGGAACCAGAAACCAATGGCAGAGGCTTTGGGTTTAAGCCAGTCAGAGGTGAGCGAATCGGTAGTCCGGTGTAAATATTCCGGCTTACTTGCACCCAATGGCAAAACGGCTATGAAGCTGGGGTTGATGGAGTTTTTGCAACACGGTTTGCGTTATGTTTTCCCTCAAAAACCTAGTGCTGTGATAAGAGGAGTGCCTACCTCACACTCTGCACCCCCCTTAAATGAATATATTCAGAGCACAGAGAATTATGTATGGCCTTATGGTAAAGGAACAATACGCGGGCAAAGCATACAACCTTTATATCCTTCTGTTCCCGAGGCAGCTTTAAGGGATGAAAAGCTGCACGAATTATTGGCCTTAGCAGATGCCCTGCGTGTAGGAAGAGCCAGAGAAAAAGAATTAGCAGTAGCCGAATTAAAAAAACGTTTAAATCTTGAAGAATAGAACGATCAATATTTCTGTAGTAGCAGAAATTGCAGAAGCACTTCAAGACCTTAAACACAATATGGTGTTTGTAGGTGGAGCGGTAGTAAGTTTATACACTGATGATCCAGCAGCTGATGAAATAAGACCGACACAAGATATTGATTTAGAATTGAATATCATCAACCTTAGGCATTGGTAAGAGGTACAGGAAAAATTGGGATCATTTGGTTTTCATCCCGATCCTTTTGGACATGCAATTTGTAGTTATAAGTATAAAGATATTCCGGTAGACATTATGGCAACTGAAGATGGACCATTTGGTCCGGCAAATCATTTGGTATAAAATAGGATTTGAAAATCTGTGGTCAGCAAAAGCCAAAAATCAAGAAATAAAAATACTTTCCGCACCATGTTATCTGGCTACAAAATTCGAAGCGTTTAACAATCGTGGAAAGGATTATCGAACCAGTCACGACATTGAAGATATTGTTTACGTCATTGACAACCGTCTTAAGATTATTGAAGATATTGCCCGTGATGATATCCGTATTTCTAAATTTATAAAAGAACAATTGCAAACCCTTATTCAAAAAGGACTTTTGCAGGAAGTGTTAACAGCACATATTCATCCACTGATACAAGAAGAAAGAATGCCAATAGTTGAAGAAAAAATAAATCAAATACTCAATCAATAATATTGGCAAACAACAGCTTGCCAAACCGGAATTAAGCATCAGAAATTATAAATGCACGTGCTGGATGGCTTCGAAGGTTTCGTTTTTTAAATCAGATGCCTGTTCCTATATGCCACACCAGAGCCACTTTTTAAATATTTTTCGAAATTATAAGCTTTGTACTTGTCTGAAAATGCTATCAGTTATCAGCTTAACAGGTAGTTTATCTTTTGTAAAATACCACTTAAAGTGGACTGCATCCACCGTAGCCCCGGTATTGATAAGAGGCACACAGCTCGCAGCAGCGGTAATGTAAAATGAAAAAGCCCTCCTTCGTCCCCGATAAAAATCGGGACTTCGGAGGGCGAAGGTGGAGCTGCCGGGAATCGAACCCGGGTCCAAACAGGGAAGCCATACGCTTTCTACATGCTTAGCCCCGACTTAATTTTCGTGCAACAGCTGGATCAGGGCCACCGACTGTTGCCTTATCTCCTTCAATTTTGGAATCGGCCCGGAGCTTACCTCATCCTAGTTCTCTGTTTCGAGCGCCTCCTTGTCGGACCGGTAGAGAACGGAACCATCCGGGAGACGTCTTGTCCCGGCATCTAATGCCGGAATTAAGCGTTAACCTACTGTAATTCGGTTACGCAGCAAGAGCGTAATTATCTTCGCCAATTGTAGTGTGAACGCTTAATTAAGGGCAAACGAACCAAACCCTGCATGCTTACATACCACTTCTGCCTGCTGTCAAAACCAGTCAGCCCCGGTATGAAGGGTTGCAAATGTAATAAATTCTGCATCGCAATATCAAGATTTATGCCAAATTATTTAGTATTAAGTAGTGAGATGTGAGTAGCAAAATTGTTGTAGGCGGTTATACTGCTGTACGGAGCACGGGCCGGGCGGAGGCGGAAAGCCGGCCGATGGCAAAGCCCATTTTGAGTGCCATGGACGGGGCGACCAGCGGAAGCCCCCGGGAGTGGCTATGAAAAAGGGCTTTGACAAGGGCGCTTGGAGCCGCAGACCGATGAGCCCGCCATATTGACATGTTTTAAACTATTACTTTTTTGGTGTTTTTTTCGTCATTTTAAAATATAAACGATATTTTTAGCTGAATTTTGATAATCAACAAATTAAAATCCTTAAACAATATTACAATGAAAAGTTATTTCAAAACCACACCTGACGAGAAAGGTTTTTTTGGTGAGTTTGGCGGTAGTTTTATACCTCCGCACCTGCAAGAGGAAATGGACAAAATTACGGATGCGTATTATATGATCAGTAAATCGCACGAGTTTATTTCGGAACTGCGCAGTATCCGTAAGCATTACCAGGGGCGCCCTACCCCGGTGTATTTTGCGAAACGTTTGTCGGAAAAACTGGGTGCGCGCATTTACCTGAAACGCGAAGACCTGAACCACTCGGGTGCACACAAGCTGAACCACTGCATGGGCGAGGCTTTGCTGGCTAAATACATGGGCAAGAAGAAATTGATTGCCGAAACGGGTGCCGGGCAACATGGCGTGGCGCTGGCTACTGCCGCGGCTTACTTTGGTCTGGAATGTGAAATACACATGGGCGAAGTGGATATTAAGAAAGAGCACCCGAATGTGGTGCGCATGGATATTCTGGGTGCTAAAGTGGTACCGGTATCGCATGGTTTGAAAACATTGAAAGAGGCGGTTGACTCGGCTTTTGAGGCTTATCTTGAAGACCCAGTCAATTCTATTTACTGTATTGGTTCGGTGGTTGGCCCCCACCCATTCCCGATGATGGTGCGCGATTTTCAGCGTGTTGTGGGCATTGAGGCCCGCGAGCAGTTTTTGGACATGACCGGTGAACTGCCCGATAATGTAATGGCTTGCGTGGGGGGTGGCAGTAACGCTGCCGGTATGTTCTCGGCTTTTCTTGAAGATGAGGAAGTGAAGTTGTGGGGCGTTGAACCGGCTGGCCGTTCGTACGACTTAGGCGACCATGCCTGTACCATGAAATTTGGGTCGCCGGGTATGATCCACGGGTTTAAATGTAAAGTTCTGCAAGACGAAAAAGGTGAGCCATCGCCGGTATATTCGGTGGCCAGTGGACTTGACTACCCGGGTGTAGGGCCTGAGCATTGCTTGTTTGAGCAAACCGGCCGTGTTAATTATGTAGATGCTACTGATGATGAAACCATTGAGGCATTTTACGAACTGAGCCGCCTTGAAGGTATTATTCCGGCACTTGAAAGCGCCCATGCCATGGCTTTTGCAAAGAAACATGCCCCAAATGCACAGCGCGAATCGATTTTGATTAACCTGAGCGGCCGTGGTGATAAAGATATTGACTTTGTGGTTGATACCTATGGGTTACCGAAGTAGTTAATTAGTCAGTAGTCATTGGTTCCCGGTTTCGTTCGTACCTCACTTATCGGGACTGGTCGCATAGCTCCCAGCATTAGTCATTGAGTATTCTAAACTTATTTCTTTAGTTCACTGCATTGGCTATTTGGCAGAAAAAATATTCAAAAAAGCTCTTTGATGTAAATATTGAAGGGCTTTTTTTTTGTTTCTCTTCTTCATTTTATTTTCAATTCAGTTGGCTGAAGCCGAACTGCAATCCATATCAAGACAGCATGTTGATTCTTCTATATTTTTCAACAACCGAGGCTCCGATGATGAAAATAATATGGAAAAAAAATTGATTACTGGGATATGAATTA
>JASMTI010000052.1:0-1946 GCA_041694375.1 Bacteroidales bacterium
ATAAAAACGACTCTTTATTTCTATCTACGATCCTCCCGGCCTATTTCAGCGAAATAACCAATGCGGGTCAAAACAACAACTACACATCGGCCAATAAATATTTAAAGGGAATTAAAAAATTCCAGCGCGAAAATGCAGGTTATGAACTCCCGTCATCAAGAAAAGTTCATATTGAAATATTGTACAATAAATACAATCCTTTCAAAATACTTTTCCCATATTACCTTACTTTAGGGGTACTTTATCTCATTCTTTTACTGGTGCTTATTTCAAGCGGGAAAGAAGTACCACGCTGGTTGAAATATACCTTTTACTATGCCTTATTGGCCGGGTTCATTGTTCATACTGTTGGCTATGCGGCCCGATGGTACATTTCGGGTTATGCCCCCATGAGCAACGGGTACGAATCGATGGTGTTTATTTCGTGGGTCACCATTCTGGCCGGGTATCTTTTCAACAAGAAATCGGCATTTACACTTACTGCTACGGCTGTGCTTGGCGGGTTAACGCTCATGGTGGCCAATTTGAGTTTTATGGACCCGCAAATTACAAACCTGGTTCCGGTACTTCAATCGTACTGGCTCACCATACATGTATCGGTTATAACGGCAGGCTACGGATTTTTAGCATTGGGCGCTATCCTGGGGCTGCTCAACATGTTTCTCATTATTTTAGGCAATAAAAAGAATATCGAAAATATTACAGGCACTTATACCGAGTTAACGGTAATCAACCATAAAACACTCATTGCAGGGCTCTACCTGCTTACCATTGGCACATTTTTGGGAGCTGTGTGGGCCAACGAATCGTGGGGACGATACTGGGGCTGGGACCCGAAAGAAACATGGGCACTTATCTCAATAATTGTTTACACCATTGTTACCCATTCCAGGATGATACCCGGCATGCGGGGCCACTTTGTATTTAACGTGCTTTCGTTATGGGGTTTCAGTTCAATTATCATGACCTACTTTGGGGTAAACTACTACCTAAGTGGCCTTCACTCCTATGCCGGTGGCGACCCGGTACCGGTCCCTGTTTTTGTATATTACACAGTAGCCGGGTTAATTGCACTAACAGTTTGGGCTTCGGTGAAACATAAAGAAATATCAAATCCATCCAAAGTATAAATTGAGCGCTTCCGCTCTTGTAACGAAAATTAAAATGGGATAAAATTCACCAACTTAAACTGGTTGTAAATATTCAATTCATTATTAGCATTTTAAAATGTATCTTTGATATAATTAGAGGATCTATTTTTTCAATTAAACCAATAAATGTTGATCAATGAGGATAACAATAGCTTACAATCTACGCACTGATGATACAGAAGCCACAGCCGAACTCCTATCAGAAGCCGATATTAACCGGATATCTGAAACCATTAACAGTCTTCAACACACGGTTACAACAGTTGAGGTTTCGGGTAAGCCCAATGATGTCATTGAGCGCCTTATTGAAAGTGAACCTGATCTTGTTTTCAATTTAGCTGAAGGGACAATAGGTAGTTCCCGTGAGGCATTTTATCCTGGGTTATACGAGCAAATGGGTATACCTTTCACTGGCGGGAATGCATCGCTCCTCCACCTCAATTTGGATAAGCACCTTGCTAAAACCGTTTTAGCATCGCACGGAATCAGTGTTCCCAAGGGTGTTTTAATTACCGAAAAAGAACAAAACTTACCCGACAATTTACAATACCCGTTAATCATTAAACCAAACTCAGAAGGATCAAGTAAAGGAATTTCCCAGAATTCTGTTGTTGAAACTTATAATGAAGCACAAGTGAGAATAAACCAACTTTTAGGACAATATCCATCAGGCCTTGTAGTTGAAGAATTTATTGTAGGCCGTGAACTCAGCATTCCATTTATTGAAAACTTTCCGGGGAAACTGCTTGATATTGTTGAACACACTTTTGACATGGACATGATCAAAGGCAAATA
>JASMTI010000053.1:0-6512 GCA_041694375.1 Bacteroidales bacterium
CTTAAAAGCAAAAGGTATAGCATCAACACATATTGCCCGTGCCATGCAGGAAATTGATGAGGAAGATTATTTAAAAACCCTTAAAGAACTACTCGCTCAAAAAAACAAATCGGTAAAAGCTGATAATAACTATGAAAGAAAAGCAAAACTGATACGGTTCGCACAGGGCCGTGGGTTTGATTATGAGATTATCAACAAGGCTTTGGCTCAATATCAAGATTAAAAAACGGCAGCATCCTGTCGTGTAAAAGAATACTGCCGAATGATAAGTGTAATTGTGATTTTATTATTCCCCGGCCAGTATTTTAAAATCCCAGGGCTGTAAATCAAACTTCGTATTTTGGGTTATTGATTCTTGTGTGCCATTCATTACATTGCTATACGAACCCGTAAATTCATCAGTTAAGCCCGAAACAGACTGCTGATTCCCTGACAAATTGAAAACTCCCACAATCTTATTTCCTTCTTTTTCACGGGAGAATACCAACACATCATCATTTCCACCATTAAGAAAACTTATATTTCCTCCGGCACAACCATTCCACAGTGCGGAGTTTTCTTCTTTGGCATCAATGAGTTTTTTGTAAAAGCCATACAGGGCAGGTTCGCTCCAATCGATTTCATCTTTTTCAAAAAATTCAAGTCGCTTATCATTTCCGGCTTCCTGTCCGCTGTAAATAAGTGGCATCCCAGGCACTGTAAACGAAAGTGCAGCCATGGTTTTAGCGGCATCGCCCATGCGTTCGTACACGGTGCCGTTCCAGCTATTTTCGTCGTGGTTGCTGGTAAAGTGCATCATATAACTGCCTTGGGGATATATCGAATCCACTTTGCCAAAATAACCTATAACATCATCAGCACCGGCTTTTCCCTGAGCTATACTGTTCATTATATGATGAAACTCCCAGCCATAGTTCATATTGAAAGCCTTGTGCAACAATTCGGGTTCGGCTTCATCTTCGGCCAGCATAAACACGGGCTTGATGCTGTCGAGTGCAGCACGGGCATCATTCCAAAAATCAACAGGGACCATCCCGGCCACATCGCAACGAAAACCATCAATATCGGCTTCGGCCACCCAGTATTGCATGGCATCAATCATGGCAGCCCGCATTTGGGCATTGTCGTAGTTCAGGTCGGCCACGTCGCTCCAGTCTTCAACCGGCGACACTATATTCCCCAGACTATCGTGTGTAAACCATCCGGGGTGGTTCTCAATCCACGGGCCATCCCAGCCGGTGTGGTTGGCCACCCAGTCGAGCAATACTTTAAAGCCCATGCTGTGGGCTTCGTCAACCAGTTGCTTAAAATCGTCGAAGGCGCCAAACTCGGGGTTCACACCCGTATAATCCGAAATGGCATAATACGAACCCAAAGTACCCTTACGGTTTTTTTCGGAGATTGGGTAAATTGGCATAAACCACAAAATTTCAACACCCAGTTCTTTAAGCCGGGGCAAGTGTTCGCTAAAAGCTTCGAAGGTGCCTTCGGGGGTATATTGGCGCACATTTACCTCATAAATTACGGCATCGGTGCTCCACTCGGGGAAATGAGCCTGCGCTTTTACCTCCTCAGTGCCGGGTGCAACACATTCTGTTTTCTTTTCTTGTTGAGCCGGGTTACAGGCAATGAAAAGAATCGCTATTGATAAATAAAAAATTTTCTTCATGTTATTTCAATTTCTTCAATCCTTTGGTTTGTGCCTTATCAGTTACTTCAATAATGCTGATGGCATAACCACCGCCGGGCGCACATTGCTGCTTCAGTTTCGATTTGCTGGTTACCACACCTTTGCGTATTTCGTAGGCTTGTGGGTTATTGTGGTAATGCGCATCGGGAGCATCGGCGTAAATGGTAGCTACATATTTCTTATTTTCATCAAGGAAGTCGAAATCCAACTTTGAAGTATAGCCGTTTTCGTCAACAGTAGTCCCTACAAACCAGTTATTTGTACCTTTTTCTTTTCGTGCGTAAGTAATATAGTCGCCAGGTTCGGCAGCCAGCACTTGTGTATCGTCCCAATCAATGCCCACATCTTTTATAAACTGGAAAGCATCCAAAAACCGGCTGTAATGTTCGGGCAGGTCGGCTGCCATTTGCAGCGGGCTGTACATGGTTACATAAAGCGCCAATTGGCGTGCGATGGTTGAGTTTACCCATGAATTGTTGTCGGGATTCAGCTTCGAAATATCCATCACGAAAATTCCCGGCGTATAATCCATTGGGCCACCAATTAGGCGGGTAAATGGAAGTACCGTTGTATGAAAAGGCTTGTTGCCCCCAAAAGCTTCGTACTCGGTACCGCGCGCCGATTCGTTACCAATTAAGTTGGGATAAGTACGGCAAATCCCGGTTGGGCGAACCGCTTCGTGTGCATTGACCATTATTTTGTACTCAGCTGCTTTCTCCAAAGCATACTGGTAATGGTTCACACACCATTGCCCATAATGATGCTCGCCACGTGGTATCATATCACCAACATATCCGCTTTTCACTGAATTGTAACCGTAATCGGCCATAAACTGGTATGCTGTATCGAGGTGACGCTCGTAGTTGCGTACCGAACTTGATGTCTCGTGGTGCATCATTAGTTTAATGCCCTTCGAATGGGCATACTCATTCAACATATCCACATCAAAATCGGGGTATGGGGTAACAAAATCAAACACATAATCTTTTGAATGCCCAAACCAATCTTCCCAGCCAACATTCCAGCCTTCAACCAATAATTGGTCAAAACCATGTTCTGCTGCAAAGTCGATGTAACGTTTTACTTTATCGTTATTTGCTGCATGTTTTCCATTGGGCTCGGCTTCGGAATAATCGAAATGCCCCAGCTTAACCGAAGGCACATCGGTGTATGCCCATGAGCTTTTGCCGGTTATCATCTCCCACCATACACCCATGTACTTCACAGGTTTTATCCAAGAAGTGTCATCAATTTTGCAGGGTTCGTTCAGGTTCAGCGTAAGGGTCGATTGCAATATATCGGCTGCATTATCGCTGACAATAACCGTACGCCAAGGCGATGTACATGGGGCAAGCAGGTACCCTTTTTTGCCTTGTGCATCAGGTGTTAAAACCGATTGAAACACAAAATTGTCATCATCAAGTTCGAGGTGCATACACGAGTAATCAATTAATGCTGCTTCGTGCAGGTTAATGTACAAACCATCCTCAGATTTCATCATCAGGGCAGTTTGTACGGCTGTTTCTGATATGGGAGTTTGCGAAGCATTGTCGGTTATGGCACCATCCATCAAACCACGAATTTCGCTCAGCTTCGACTCGGTATAGTCGTACTCCTGGGTATCGTAATCGCCGGCAATCCAAAAAGCAGTATGGTCGCCGGTAAGGGCAAACTGCGTATGCTCTTCTTTCAACACCATGTAGTTCAGGTTGGGCTGCTTCGGGAATTCGTAGCGGAACCCAAGCCCATCGTTAAACAACCTGAAACGAATTACAATATGGCGTTCTGCTTCATCCTGGGTAAGGGTAACGGACATTTCGTTATAATGGTTACGAATTTGCTTGTATTCGCCCCAAACAGGTTCCCAGGTTTCGTCGAAAGTACTTGTTTCGGTTTTTGAAATGGAAAAACCATCCAACAAGTTATATTTATCGTCAAAAAGGTCGAGCCCCAGAGAGCTGGGTTCAATAACAGACTGTCCTTTGTAATCTAAATTATAGTAAGGTTTCCCTTCCTTTACTTCAAAGTTCAGTTGAAAATGCCCGTTGGGCGATTTCAATTGTTGTGCTGCCAAAGGCAACGACAGGGCAACAATTAATAGTGTGATAATGCTTTTCTGTATCTTCATAACTCCTCTTTTCTTGATTTCCTCAATATTTATATGGTATCTATTTCTTTAAGTCAACAATAAAAGCCGACCTAGCCGGTATACGAATCGTTGATAGATTATTGATTGTTTCCCCGGATATGATTTCAGTACCCGAAGTGTAGGGATATAATACCTCTTCAAAGCGTTGTGTTGAAAAGGTAGTTTCTGTTTCATTTTTATTTAATACCACCATAACGGCATCATCATTATTATGCCTGAAATAAGTGTAAGTTCCATCTTCTGGTGCAAAATGTGTCAGTTTGCCGGTATGGATTACTTTCTGGGTTTTGCGCCAATTTTGGATTTTGCGCATATAATCCCTAAAATCAATTTGCACAGGGGTAAGTCCTTCGCCGGTAAATGCATTTACCTCATCGCCGGTCCAGCCCCCGGGGTAATCAGCCCTGATGTCGCCATGCTGGTCGCCCTCGTGGGTTAGCAGCAATTCGGTACCATAATAAATTTGAGGTATCCCCCTTGTGGTAAGAAAAAATGCGACGCCCATTTTCTGAAGGTCAACATCCTTTCCCACCTGCATGAAAAAGCGCGACATATCATGGTTGTCGGGAAAAACGACAAGGTTATCGGCATCGGGATAAAGAAAATCGTTGGCCAGGGCTTCATATATTTCAATCAAACCTTCGCCCCACGACTCATCAGCAGCCAATCCGCTACTTACTGCACCTTGTAACGGAAAATCCATCAAACTGGGGAGGTAACATTCATACCCATCGGCATTTTGTTTGCCTTTTTGCCAATACGAAACAATAGCCGGGTTGTTGCTCCACTCCTCACCTACAATGTTAAAATTAGGATATTCACGCAGTACAGCCGCGGTCCAGTCGGCCATCATATCCTTATCGGGGTATGGCCAGGTATCCTGCCGTATCCCTTCCAATCCGGCATATTCAATCCACCAGATACTATTCTGGATAAGGTAAGTGGCCATAAATGGGTTTCGCTGGTTTAAATCGGGCATCGACGGTACAAACCAACCATCAACCATATCTTTAATGTCAGCCTCAGAAGCATGCGGGTCCTGGTTTACGGTACGCCTGTGACTGGTAATTTTATGCACAGGATAATGATTAATCCAGTCGTCCATGGGCATATCGTCCATCCACCAATGCTCTGAGCCACAATGATTGAAAATCATATCCATTATCAGCTTCATCCCGCGTTTGTCAAGTTCTTCGTTCAATTCAATATATTCTTCGTTTGAACCATAACGTGGGTCAATACGATAAAAATCGGTGGTAGAATAACCATGGTACGAAGTGCGTGTCATGTTATTTTCGAGCACGGGGTTCAGCCAAACGGCGGTAAAACCAAGTTCATCGAGGTAATCAAGCGAATTGATGATACCACGGATATCACCGCCATGCCGCCCGTCGCGGTCGGTCCGGTTGAGTGCCTCCTTCATTTCCGGCATTTCATCGTTAGAGGTATCCCCATTCACAAAGCGGTCAGGGGTAATCAGGTAAATAACATCCGAATTATTGAACCCTTCACGCGAGGCCGACCTGCTTTCACGTTGGCTAAGTTCATATAGGTAACTTTGAGATTCGCCGTCGTCATTTGAGAAGAATATCTCAAACTCCCCCGCTACTGCTTCTTGGTGTATTTCGAGGTTAACAAACAGGTAATTGTGGTTTTCAACCCGAACAACTGATTCTATTTCAACACCGGGATAATTTATTCGCGGCATCAAATCCGATATCTCATCGCCATGTATCATCAACTGCAAGTTGGGGTTTTCAAAACCCACCCACCAATTTGGGGGCTCAACACGGTCAATTTTGCCGGCCAATGCCATTACCGACAACATCAGGGCCATTAGCGTTATAAATTGTTTCTTCATTTTTATAATTTAATCGTTACTGTTGAATTCGCTTCAATAAGTTCTTCTTTATCAAAAACACAGATGTTTGTTTCTTGTTCCGAAAGGTTTGTAATTAAAGTCTCGTGCAGGTGTACCTCAACTTTTAGTTGAGTGTTTTTGAAATTAATTTTAAAAGAATAGCTTTCCCAGCCTTTGGGCAGTATTGGGTTAAAATGTATTTCGCCATTGCGCACACGCATGCCCCCCAGCCCTAACACAAACGACATCCAGGTGCCACCCATGCTGGTTATGTGCAACCCGTCGGCGGTGTCGCTGTTGTAGTCGTCGAGATCGAGGCGGGCCGTTCGCAAGTACATCTCATAAGCCTTTTCTGGGCGGCCAATTGAAGCCGCCAAGATTGAATGCACACAAGGTGAAAGCGATGATTCGTGTACGGTTAGCGGCTCATAAAAATCGAAGTGGCGCTCGATGTCCGCTTTTTCGTAATCGTCTTCGAACCAAAACAGGCTTTGCAACACATCGGCCTGCTTAATGTAGGGCGAACGCAAAATGCGGTCCCACGACCAATGATGGCTAATGGGGCGTTCGGCAGGTTCAATGGTTTCAGCCGGTTTTAAGTCCTTGTCAAGGAAACCATCCTGTTGAAGATAGATGCTCCGTTCTTCATCATAAGGGAAATACATGTTATCGATAATTTCATGCCAACGGGTAGTTTCTTCCACTTCATTAAAGCCGGTTTTCTGACAAGTTTCGGCAAATGTTTCGGGATGTTCTTCCTTAACAAAATCGATGGCTTCGAGCGTGTACTTCAATGTCCAAACGGCCATATT
>JASMTI010000054.1:0-25930 GCA_041694375.1 Bacteroidales bacterium
TTTTTTTATACCACTCACAAATTCAAGAAATATTACATCAAAAATATTTTATTAGCCTCGCATTTTTCAATCATTTCATCGGGCCACAATGAAGCCTGAACTTCACCGATATGTGCCTTGCGGAGGAAATACATGCACAGTCGCGACTGACCTATTCCGCCACCAAAAGACAATGGGAGCTCATCATTCAACAGCATTTTATGGAAAAGCAACTCTTTGCGTTCCATCATATCTTCATGCTCCAACTGGCGCAACAATGCTTTTTTATCTACCCGGATGCCCATAGATGAAATCTCAAAAGCCCTTTCAAGGATTGGGTTCCAGATCACAATATCACCATTCAGGCCTTTGAAACCATTAACCGTTTCGGTTGACCAATCATCATAATCGGGTGCACGTCCATCATGTTTTTTACCATTGGGCATGATGCCTCCAATGCCAATAATAAATATGGCACCATATTTTTTCGCGGCTGCAGTTTCTCTTTCAAATGGTGTTTTATCGGGGTACATTTCCAGCAGCTCTTCGGTATGCAGAAAAGTAATTTGTTCGGGCAACTGGGGCTCCAACTCACGATATTCTTCAAATATCTGATATTCGGTACGTTTGAACACTTCGAACAACCGCGTTACAACCCGTTTCAAAAACTCAAGGTTGCGTTGCTCTTCATCCATCACAACTTCCCAGTCCCACTGGTCAACATACAATGAATGAATATTAGATAACTCCTCATCAGCCCTGATTGCATTCATATCAGTATACAATCCGTACCCCGAAGGGATATTAAGCTTCCCAAGGTTCATCCGCTTCCATTTAGCCAAAGAATGCACTACCTCGGCAACCTGGTCGCCCATATCTTTTATCGGAAAATTAACAGCACGTTCGGTGCCATTTAGATCATCATTAATCCCAGTACCCCTCAATACAAATAATGGGGCCGTAACCCTGCGCAAACGCATTTCGGCCGATAAATTCGACTGAAAAAAATCTTTAACCATTTTAATAGCACGCTCAGTTTGCACCGGATCTAATAGAGGACTATACCCTTCAGGTATTGTTAACTTCATACTTGTATTTTTTAAAATGCCCATTAAAAAATGGGCGCTCATTTATATATTATCTTTAAATTGACCTATAACAATCACTTTGCCACAAAAATATCATTAAAAACGATAAATTTGCACATTTTAATATTTTTTTTAATCAAATTGAAAACATTTACTTTTTTCTGGTTTTTTAATTTTTGCAACATTTACCCCCTTAAATCAACATTTATCGCAACAAACATATAACTTGAAATCTATTTCATCACATCATATTTGCAAAAATGTTATTGTATAAAACAAAAAAACAATCCCATTCCGGCTTTATTGTTTTTTCTATAACTTAGCATGGCAATAACAAAAATCAATTCTTATGAAAAAAACATTACTTATACTATTTGCATTGACGGTTACCAGCATCTCAACAATGGCAAAGGTTACAATTCCTCATGTTTTAAGTTCAAATATGGTTTTACAAAGAAATACCCAGACCAAAATATGGGGATGGGCAAATGAAGACGAAAACATCACCGTGAACTTCAGGGGACAAGCGGTTAAAACAACCACTTCTTCCAGCGGAAACTGGTCAATTAACATACAAACCGGTAAAGCCGGTGGTCCTTTTGACTTAAGTATTAAAGGACAAAATACCATTATTCTTGAAAATATTCTTGTAGGCGATGTATGGGTATGCTCGGGGCAATCGAACATGGAGTGGCCTTTAATTGAAACCAACCGTGGCACGGAAGAAGTTCAAAGTGCAAATTATCCCGAAATCAGGTTGTTCAAGGTTGAAAACAATGCTGCAATAGAACCAGCCAATAATACCGCCCCTGCAGAATGGCGCGTTTGCAATCCTGAAACCGTAGCATCTTTTTCAGCAGTAGGTTTTCATTTCGGCAAAAACATTCACCTCGAAACAGGGATCCCTGTCGGCTTAATCAGCTCAAACTGGGGCGGCACCATCATTGAAACATGGATTAGCCCCGAAACTGTTAAAAACGACCCTTTTATGGCTGAATGGGCAAAAGAGCTTAAAAATGTTGATGTTGAAGAAATTAAAAAAAAGCAAAAAGAAATTTTCAACAACTACCATGTCGAATTAAAAAAAGTACAAAACCCTGATTACCATCACCCCTACATCGAAAGAGGGTACAATGATGAGGGGTGGATTGAATTCACGCAACCACAATTGTGGGAAACCCAAGCCGGCTGGGAAACCTTTGATGGCATTGCATGGTACCGTAAAAAAGTTAAAATACCCGAAACCTTCAACACCGAAGGGGCATCGATTTGGCTGGCACGAATTGACGATAGCGACATTACCTGGATCAACGGCGTGCGCGTTGGCGAAACTTACAATCAGTATAATCGTGTGCGTACATACAAAATCCCCGAAGGTGTTATCCGAAAGGGCGAAAACACCATTACAATAAGGATAGAAGACTATACTGGTGGGGGCGGTTTCCATGGATCTGAAAAAGAAATGTACATAACCGATGGAACAAAAAGCATTGAGCTCGCAGGCAATTGGAAGATCAAGAAGGATGAAACCCCCACCCCTCAAAACCCCGAAGGTTTAGCCTCCAGCGTATTGCTCCCAAACTCATATCCTACATTGCTGTACAACGGAATGATAAACCCCATTATTAACCATGCAATAAAAGGTGCTGTATGGTACCAGGGCGAATCAAATGCCGATGCCATGCCCGAAGCTAAAAGATATGAAAATCAAATGCGTTTACTTATCAAAGACTGGCGCGAAAAATGGAACAATCCTGATCTTTCGTTTTACATGGTTCAACTGGCCAACTATATGAAGGAAAACCAAACACCCGGTACAAATGACGTATGGCCATATTTACGTGAAGCCCAAGCCAGTGTTGCCCTTGACAAGAATGTAGAAATGGCCTGCATTATCGACATAGGGGAAGCCAACGACATACACCCGCGCAACAAAACTGATGTAGGTCACCGGCTGGCACTCAATGCCCTCCATATTAACTACAACCAAAATGTTATTCACAACGGCCCCAGATACCTGTCATCCGATTTTGATGAAAACACTGCAACCGTAACTTTTAACATGCAAGGGAGCAAACTAATGGTGAAAAATAAATACGGCTACATAAACGGTTTTGCCGTTGCCGGCCCCGACAGGGTTTTTCATTATGCACAAGCACAAAAAATTAACGACAACAAAGTTAAAATCACATCTCACAAGGTTAAAAACATTGAAGCCGTAAGGTATTTATGGGACAACAACCCCGGAGATGTAAATCTGTATAACGGGCAAGATCTTCCGGCAGAACCATTCAGGACCGACAACTGGTAATTTAAACATTATAAAAGCAAACACATGATTAAACACATTGGACTTACAATTTTAGCTGCACTTATGTTTGTTGCAGCCGGTGCACAAAAAGCACCAAACTTAGCACAAACACCACCTATGGGTTGGAATAGCTGGAACATTTATGCCTGCGACATTAACGAAAACCTGGTACGCGAAGTGGCCAAAGCCATCGTTGACCGCGGCTTAAAAGACGCAGGTTACGAATATGTAGTAATTGACGATTGCTGGCATGGCGAGCGCGACAGTCTGGGCTTTATCACTGCCGACCCTGAAAAGTTTCCCTCGGGAATTAAAGCCCTGGCCGACTATGTACATTCACTTGGCCTCAAGTTTGGAATTTATTCTGATGCCGGCTGGGAAACCTGTGGCGGGCGGCCCGGCAGCCGTGGTTATGAATACCAGGATGCCATGAAGTACGCCGAATGGGGTGTTGATTACCTAAAGTACGACTGGTGTAACACCGAAGGCCTTGCCGCCGAAGGTGCTTACCTAACCATGCGCGAAGCCCTTGCAGCTACCGGCCGCCCAATCTTGTTCAGCATTTGCGAATGGGGCGATAACGACCCATGGCTTTGGGCCGAGGATATTGGACATATGTGGCGCACAACCGGCGATATTTTCGATGACTTCTACGGGGAACTTGACCACGGTACATGGTCGTCGTGGGGGATCCTCAACATCCTCGACATGCAGGAAGGTTTGCGTGAATATGCAGGTCCGGGACACTGGAACGACCCTGATATGATGGAGGTTGGGAACGCCATGAGCGTTAACGAAGACCGTGCTCATTTTTCAATGTGGTGTATGATTGCAGCCCCGCTCATTGCCGGTACCGACATTCAAAATGCCTCAGAAGAGGCCATTGAAATTTTGACCAACGAAGAAGCCATTGCCGTTAACCAGGACAAACTGGGGATACAGGGATTTAAGAACAGTGCTGCCGACAGCCTGGAAGTTTGGTATAAACCCCTGGAGAACGGCGATTGGGCTGTATGCTTCCTGAACCGCGATGCAGTTGACAAAGAAATTAGCTATAACTGGAAAGAAAAGAACATTGTAGATGATTTTGCCAAACGCGAAACAAAATTCAATAAAACTGAATATGAAATCCGTGATTTGTGGAAACACGAAAATCTTGGCACAACAAATAAAACACTTAATGCCGTTGTGCCTTCGCATGATGTTTTAATGCTTAGGTTGAGCAAGAAATAAAGGATATTTTACACTTAGCAAAAAGGATTTTGGACGTTAAATCAGTCTGAAATCCTTTTTCTTATATTGCTCGAAATATAAATACAAAACCATCTGGATAGCAGAAATATTTTGAGTTATTTATTAACTTTGTCTAAAACACAAAACATTATGGAAGCTCGAAAATTTGCAACAAGGGTGTTAGAGAACGGAATACTAAAAATTCCTGAATTAAAAAACTACCAAGATCAAAAGGTTGAAGTATTTGTTGTTATAAAACCTGATGACAATAATAAACAAAACAACAACTCACTCAACGACTTTCTTACAAAATGGTCGGGATTTTTCTCAACTTCTGACACAAATGACCCAAGATACAACTACCTAATAGA
The DNA here is from genome assembly GCA_041694375.1 of Bacteroidales bacterium. Lineage (GTDB taxonomy): Bacteria > Bacteroidota > Bacteroidia > Bacteroidales > Prolixibacteraceae > Roseimarinus. Next base: position 4,983 of record JASMTI010000054.1, read on the forward strand.
AAAACACAAATGATGAAGATATTACTCGACACCAACATCATTCTTGATATTGCATTGGAAAGACGTGACTTTTACCAGGATTCAAAAAAGGTTTTACTAACAATCAACAACTTAAATATCACCCCACATATAACTGCAACTACTGTTACAGATATATACTACATCTTAAAAAAATCAAAAGGTCACGAATTAACAATTGCTTTTTTAAAAAATCTTTTTGCATTCATCGACATTATTGATGTTAACAAAGAATCTATAATAAATGCTTTGAACTCAGAAATGCAAGATTTTGAAGATGCTATTCAATGCTATTCTGCAAAACTAAACAACATCAATATTATTGTAACAAGAAATACCGCAGACTTTAAAGACTCTAAAATAGATGCTATAACACCCCTCCAATTCGTTAAGAAACACTAGCATTATTTCCTGTTTACCAATAAATTCTCCATAATTTCATCCCACTTGACAAATCCACCCCACATTGTAACCATTCAACACCTTACTTTACTTCGATACCTGTTATCATTGTAGTAAATTTGATACAATCATGTGTTGAGATTGTATTAAATTAGTGCACATTAAAATCTGATTTATTAACCTATAAAAAGTACAAGATGTATAAACATTTTTTCGTATTACTCATGTTAATGACATTAGCGCTAATGTCAGGTGCACAACAAACAACCTTTCGTTTTAACTCCATTGGCTATTTACCCTCACACGAAAAAATAGCAAGTGTTAACGAAGAAACCCAGACATTTAAAGTTATCAAAACAAAAAACGGAAAAACCGTTTTAGAAGGAAGCGCCCAAGGTCCTTTTAGTCAGGACAATTTCGAAACCCAAATATGGACCATTGACTTCTCAAAGCTGAAGAAAAAAGGAAACTATAAAATTGTACTCGACAACGGGCAACAATCACCTGAATTCACCATTGCAAAAGATGTTTACAACGATGCCTTCACCACATCAATGCGTGCCTTTTATTTATGGCGTTGCGGGTGTGCAATTGAAGGTGAATACAACGGTGAAACTTATGCCTTTGATGCTTGCCACCTCGAAGACGGATACCTCGATTACATCGGCGAAAAGGGAAACAAAAAGACGGTACCGGCGGATGGCACGATGCGGGCGACTATGGTAAATACATTGTCAATGCCGGTATTACCGTTGGCATGATGTTTTTTGCATGGGACCACTTCAATGATAAACTTAAAAAGTACGATTTCGACCTTCCTGAAACAGCGCCCGGGTTCCCCGATTTTCTGAAAGAATTGAAATGGGAAACCGATTGGATGTTGAAAATGCAATACCCCGATGGCTCGGGCCGCATATCGCACAAACTTACACGCACCAACTTTTCGGGTTTTATTATGCCCGATGAAGACCATGAAAAACGTTATTTCACCGAGTGGAGTTCAGCTGCAACAGCAAGTTTCGCAGCAACAATGGCACAGGCTGCCCGTTATTTCGAACCTTACGACAAAGCTTATGCTAAAAAATGCCTTGATGCAGCCAAAAACAGCTATAATTTCCTGAAAAACAATCCTGAATATAAACGTTTCGAACAAGGCGATTTCAATACCGGCGGTTACCAATCGCACGATGCCGACGACCGTATTTGGGCTGCTGCCGAAATGTGGGAAACAACCGGCAACGAGGAATACCTCAAAGATTTTGAGTCCCGCCTATCAAAAATGGACGAAAAAGTAGATGAAAACTGGGACTGGGGAAACCTGAAGAACCTGGGCGTATATACTTATCTGCTATCTGATCGCGAAGGAAAAGATGAATCACTTTATAACGCTGTAAAAAAAGAAGCAATAGAAGTTGCCGACCAAATTGTAGAGCAAGCCGAGAACGATATTTACCGCCGCCCGATGGGCAAAAGGTTCTATTGGGGATGCAACGGCACGGTCGCACGACAAGTAATCAACCTGCAGGTTGCCTACATGTTGCAACCCAACGATGAATACATCGAAACATCGCTCGATGCCATCCACCACTTGTTCGGCAGCAACAACTATGCACGCTCATTTGTTACCGGCTTAGGTTACAACCCACCAATGCACCCGCACGACCGCCGTTCGGGTGCCGACAACATTGAAGCACCATGGCCCGGATACCTTGTTGGTGGCGGACAAACAGCTACAAACTGGGTAGATGAAGAACCAAGTTATTCAACTAATGAAATTGCCATTAACTGGCAAGGGGCACTGGTTTACGCCCTTGCTGCATTCATAAAGTAAGATATAATTCAATTTTTAAATATCATATCTAAACATAAAAAATAAATTATGAGAATTTTGAAAAACCTGACCATTTCGTTTTTCTTATTTTCGATAGTTGTGCCAGCAACGGCCCAGCTTCAGGAAATGGGGACTTTAAACGAACCGGTTAACATCCGGGAAGATTTCCAAAGTTTTGCCAACACCTACTACCTGGCAAACGAGTTGAAAAATTTTGACCCTGAATCGGCTTCGGGCGATGTTGAGTACAACCGCTACGAGTACAAAACCCGGCAGGCTTTCAATAACATGCTGGCAGCGCTTACCCCGGTTGAAGCAAACGAATTTCCGGGTATTGAGTACGAAGCCTCACCCAACCTGCCTTTTGATGTTGACTTTGTATCGCCCCGAACCGTACGCATACGCATGACCACCGGCATCGACAAATCACTTGAAGAGCCATCGTTAATGCTGGCCGAAGGGTTTGCACCGTCTGACGACTCATGGGTTTACTCCAATGTTGAAGGCGGACACAAATACACCTCGCCATTTGGAAGCATTACCATCATGGAAAACCCATGGCGTTTTGTATTGAAAGACGAAAATGGAAAAGTACTGACCTCATCAAACCACCAGGTTGACAACAACGGTAAAACCTACACACCTGTTATGCCTTTTGGTTATGTTCGCCGTGCCGAAGATTACTCGCGTAGCTTCTCAGCTGCCATGCACCTTTCGCCCGGAGAAAAAATATTCGGGCTTGGCGAATCATTCACCAATTTCAACAAGCGTGGGAGCGAAGTGGTACTTTTTACCGACGACGCCAATGGCGTACAAAACGAAACCATGTACAAACCGGTGCCTTTTTACATGAGCAGCAATGGTTATGGTGTGTTTATGCACACATCAACCCCAATCACCTGCGATTTTGGCAAATACTACAGCAACGTACAACAATTAATGATTGGAGACGAAACGCTCGACCTTTTCTTCTTTCTGGGCAACCCAAAAGAAGTATTGGATGCCTATACCGACTTAACCGGTAAATCACCAATGCCACCACTGTGGTCATTCGGGTTCTGGATGAGCCGTATCACTTACTTCTCGGAAGAAGACGGCCGCGAAGTGGCCCAAAAATTACGTGAGAACAAAATACCTAGCGACGTAATTCATTTCGATACCGGTTGGTTTGAGGTTGACTGGCGAAGCGATTATAAATTTTCAGAATCACGCTTCGACAACCCAAAGAAAATGATTGACGATTTTAAAGACAATGGATTTGAAACCTGTTTGTGGCAAATACCCTATTTTACACCCAAAAACGAACTGTTTACCGAGCTCGTTGAAAACGACCTCTATGTGAAAAACCCGAAAGGTAACATCCCATACGAAGATGCCGTGCCTGATTTATCAAATCCGGAAGCTGTTAAATGGTACCAGGACAAAATTGCCGGGTTGTTGGAACTTGGCGTGGGTGCCATCAAAGTTGATTTTGGCGAAGCAGCCCCGGTAAATGGTTTGTATGAATCGGGACGCACAGGTTTTTACGAACACAACCTGTTCCCGTTGCGCTATAACAAAATGATTTCGGACATCACGCAAGAGATAAATGGCGAACGCATCATCTGGGCACGTAGCACATGGGCCGGGAGCCAGCGTTATCCTGTACACTGGGGTGGCGATGCTGCAAATTCAAACAGTGCCATGCACGCTTCATTGCGTGGTGGTTTATCATTAGGGTTAACCGGGTTTTCATTCTGGAGCCACGACATTGGCGGCTTTGTTGAAGCAGCGCCCAAAGACCTATATTCCCGCTGGACCCCGTTCGGAATGTTGACCTCGCATACCCGTAGCCACGGCGCACCACCAACCGAGCCCTGGGAGTACGACGATGAATTTTTAAACCTTTTCCGCGATGCTGCCAACATGCGCTACAAACTTATGCCGTACATTTATGCACAGGCCAAACATTCATCTGAAAACGGATTACCAATGCTACGCGCCTTGTTTGTTGAATATCCCGATGACCCGGGCGCATGGTTGCTTGATGACGAATACCTTTTTGGCTCGGACATTCTTGTGGCCCCATTGTTTGAAGAGGTGACATCACGAGATGTTTATCTGCCGGGCAAAAACAACTGGGTTGACTATCAAACCGGAGAGACATACAGCCCGGGGTGGAACCACATTGAAGCAGGCGATTTACCAGTTGTAATGCTGGTACGTGAAGGTGCTGTAATCCCGCACATTAAACTGGCACAATCAACCAAGTTTATGGACTGGGGCAAACTCACACTTCAGGTATTTGGCGAAGGCAAAGCCGAAGGCTACATCTGCCTGCCCGAGGACAACAAACTGCACTCAGTGACCGTTGAAAACGGGTCATTGGTTTCGAACCCGGTAGCAGGAAAATCAGAACTTGTTGTTCAGTAGAGTTGATTGAGTCATTGGTCATTAGTTGATTAATGATAAAAAATAGCAGAGTGCGGTAAAAATCACTGGATTTGTGATAAAGCCCCTGTTGATTGGAAGTTACAAAGCCCCGATGCAAATAAGATGCATCGGGGCTTTATTAGTATCTTAGTATTCAACATAAAAGGTAATGATTACCGCTTAATTGTTGATGTTGAATATAAATTGAAAATTGTTTTTGTGGTTTGGTTTGGAACACACAACGAATACGACAATTATATCTCAGCAAAAAAATCGTTTCCTTTGTCATCAACAATAATGAAAGCCGGGAAGTTTTCAACCCTGATTTTACGTACAGCTTCCATTCCCAGGTCTTCAAAATCGACAACTTCAACCGATTTAATACTTTCTTTTGCAAGAATTGCAGCTGGTCCGCCAATTGATCCCAGATAAAAACCACCATTAGCCTTGCAAGCGTCAGTAACTTGTTGCGAGCGATTACCTTTGGCAACCATAATCATTGAGCCGCCCAGCTTTTGGAACTCGTCGACATACGGGTCCATACGTGAGGCCGTTGTTGGCCCAAAGCTGCCAGAGGCCATTCCTTTAGGTGTTTTTGCCGGTCCTGCGTAATAAACCGGGTGGTTCTTGAAATACTCAGGCATGGGCTTGCCATCATCAATCATCTTCTTTATTTGCGCATGAGCAATATCGCGGGCAACAATTAAGGTACCCGACAAGTTTAACCGTGTTTTAATTGGGTGTTTCGTCAATTCCTTCAGCACCTCGTCCATTGGGCGGTCAAGGTCGATGTTTACCGAGTCGGCAAGCTCTGGTGATTTTTCAGGCAAGAAGCGACGCGGATTTTTCTCAAGTTCTTCAAGAAAAATACCGTCTTCATTAATCTTGGCTTTCACGTTTCGGTCGGCACTACAGCTTACACCCAAACCTACCGGACAAGAAGCGGCATGACGGGGCAAGCGGATTACACGCACATCGTGTACAAAATATTTACCCCCAAACTGTGCACCAATACCACTATCCTGGCATATTTTTAAAACTTTTTCTTCCCATTCAAGGTCACGGAATGCCTGTCCTCCGGCATTTCCTTCGGTTGGCAGGTTGTCGTAGTACCCGGCTGATGCTTTTTTAACAGTTGTGAGCGTAGCCTCAGCAGAAGTACCCCCAATTACCAATGCAAGGTGGTAAGGTGGGCATGCCGAAGTACCCAGGTCTTTTATTTTTTCCTTTACAAACTTTGTGAGGCTTTCTTCGGTTAGCAAAGCTTTGGTTTGCTGGTACAAGAATGTTTTATTACCAGAACCCCCTCCTTTTGTAACAAACAGAAACTCATATTCATTTCCCTGTTCAGAGTAAATGTCAATTTGTGCAGGTAAGTTCGTACCGGTATTTTTTTCTTCAAGCATTGAAAACGGAACAACCTGTGAATATCGGAGGTTCCGGTTTAAATATGTATCATAAATGCCTTTCGACAGATGTTCAGCATCGTTGGCACCGGTGAAGACATTTTCACCCTTTTTGCCCATTACAATGGCTGTACCGGTATCCTGGCACGTTGGCAAATCGCCCTCGGCCGAAACCACCTGGTTGATTAGCATGGTATGTGCCACAAAGCGGTCGTTATCGGTTGCTTCGGGGTCATCAAGGATACTGCGTACTTTTTCAAGATGCGATGGGCGCAAATAAAAAGAAACATCAGCAATAGCTTCCTTTGCAAGCACCTCAAGCCCTTCAGTGTCTACTTTTAAAATTTTTCGTCCGTCAAATTCAACAGTCGAAACATAATCACTGGTAAGCAGGCGGTACTTAGTGGTGTCTTTTTTTATTGGAAACGGTTTCTGATATACAAACTCAGCCATATTGAATTGGTTTTAATGGTTTTTAATGAACTGCAAATATACAGATTCGCAGAATCTGCAAGACATCTTACCAAATGAAAATTCAAGAATTGACAAAAAAGTAAAAGATACTCTACAAATACAGTTTTTGCTTTAACCTGTACAATTCACAAATTAATATTTATCGGAAAAGTCCTATTTCAACTCCCACTCAAACCCGTCTTTTTTATCTTTAATCTCAAAACCCAATTTTGTCAGCTCATCACGGATTTTATCGGCTAGCGCCCAGTTTTTTTGCGCCTTAGCTTCTAAACGGGTAGTTAATAACAAATCAACCACACCATACAAAACATCATTTGAGCCTGATGCTTCATTTTCGTCACCCCTGAGACCGAGAATATCGAAAACAAAATCATTGAAAAGCTTTTTCAGCTTCGTTAATCCCTGTTCATCAATGGTAGCTTTTCCATCGTTCAGCGAGTTTATCATTCGTACCCCGTCAAACAAATTTGCAATTACAATGGGGCTGTTAAAATCATCGTTCATAGCATCATAGCATTCAACCTCAAGCTTGTCAACATCCAGGGTTGATGTTCCTGATGGTTTAATACCATTAAGAAGGGAAACCGCTTTCATCAATCTTTCAAGCCCCTTTTCGGCAGCTTGCAGTGCTTCATTCGAAAAATCAACGGTACTACGGTAATGTGCCTGCAACATAAAAAACCGGATGGTCATTGGGCTATAAGGCTTTTCAAGCAATGGGTGCTTTCCTTCGAAAAAATCATCTAGAATAATGAAATTTCCCAGCGATTTGCCCATTTTCTGGCCATTAATGGTAATCATATTATTGTGCATCCAGTAATTTACACTATCGTGGCCAAGCGTTGCACAGCTTTGTGCCACTTCTGCCTCGTGGTGCGGAAACATCAGATCCATCCCCCCGCCATGAATGTCAAACTTTTCGCCAAGGTATTTGGTACTCATGGCAATACATTCGGTGTGCCATCCCGGAAACCCTTCGCCCCATGGTGAAGGCCAGCGCATAATATGTTCGGGCTGAGCTTTTTTCCATATTGCAAAATCAAGCCCCGAATGCTTTTCATCCTGTCCCGCAAGTGTACGGGTATTGGACTGTAAGTCTTCTATTTTGCGCCCCGAAAGTTTACCATATTCAAAATCGGCAGAATACTTTTGCACATCGAAATACACAGAACCGTTGCTTTCGTATGCATATCCTTTTTCAAGAAGTTTCTTTGCCAATTCAATTTGTTCAATAATGTGGCCGGTAGCCGTTGGCTCGATACTGGGTGGCAATACATTAAGTTGTTCCATGTTATGGCGGTAGCTGTTGGTGTATGTTTGTACCACTTCCATTGGCTCCAGTTTCTCAACCCGTGCCTTTTGTGCAATTTTATCCTCACCCTCATCGGCATCGGCTACAAGGTGCCCCACATCGGTAATGTTGCGCACATAACGAACTTTGTATCCAAGGTGCATCAGGTAGCGGTAAACCAAATCGAAAGTGATGGCCGGGCGCGAATGCCCGAGATGAGCGTGGCCATAAACCGTTGGGCCACAAACATACATGCCCACATGACCAGGTATAATTGGTTTAAAAACTTCCTTTTTCCGGCTTAATGTATTGTAAATCAACAACTGGTTTTCCATAACAAACGAATAAAAATTGTAGCGGGCAAAGTTAATAAAAGTTGGGATAAGAAATCTTTTGAAATTGTTAATAACTTTTTCAAACCTCCCTAAACACCTGTTTGTTCTAAAAAAGCATTTCATTTTAGGGCAAATTGCAGGCTTTCACTTTACATAACAGAAATGTCAATCCCGTATAATTTGATATTTTTACCAGTCAAAACAAGTTAAAAAAAATGATACCGTTTACTCACTTACACGTACACTCACAATACTCGATACTTGACGGGCAGGCAAGCATTAAATCACTGGTTGACAAAGCTGTAAACGATGGGATGAAAGCTTTAGCCCTGACCGACCATGGCAATATGTTTGGCGTTAAAGAATTCTGGAACACTTGCCGTTCCGACAAATACGGCGACACATCTGCACCCATGGATGAATGGTTTAAGGTAAAGCCTATAATTGGTTGCGAAACATACGTTGCAGCGCGGGGCATCGAAAATAAAACTTCAAAAGAAGACCGTTCAGGGCACCACCTGATTTTACTGGCAAAAAACCCCAAAGGATACCGTAATTTGTTAAAAATGGTATCAATTGGCAACACCGAAGGTTTCTACTACAAACCACGTATTGACCGCTCTATATTAGAAAAATACCACGAAGGGGTCATTGTTACTTCGGCATGCCTTGGTGGAGAAGTTCCACAAAAAATTATGGCCGGCGATATTGACGGGGCCATTGAAGCAATTGAATGGTTTAAAAGCATTTTCGGCGATGATTTCTATCTTGAGCTCCAGCGCCACCCTGCCGAAAGCCCTAAAGAACGTGAAGACGTATACGATAATCAGGTTAAGGTAAACAAAGTGATGATTGACCTGGCAAAAAAACTTGACGTTAAACTCATTGCTGCCAATGATGTTCACTTTACCAACGAAGAAGATGCCGATGCGCACGACATATTGATTTGCCTGAATACCGGTAAATACTTCGACGAAGAGAACCGTATGCGTTACACAAAACAAGAGTGGTTTAAATCGACTGCTGAAATGAACCAGCTTTTTGCCGATATCCCTGAAGCAATATTAAACACACAGGAAATTGCCGACAAGGTAGAAGTTTTTGACCTCGATTCGGCACCCATCATGCCAGAATTTCCTATCCCCAAAGAGTTTGGAAAATGGGAAGACTACCTGAAAAAATTTCCCGAAGATGAACTTAAAAAAGAATTTGAGCGCTATGACAACCTGGGTGGTTACGAAAGCGCACTAAGGGTCAAATTTGAAGCTGATTACCTTGAACATTTAGTTTACGAAGGCGCAAAAGAACGCTACCCCGACAACCTTGAAGAATGCAGGGAGCGCATCGACTTTGAAATCAACACCATTAAACAAATGGGGTTCCCTGGTTATTTCCTCATTGTAGCCGACTTTATACAAGCTGCCCGCGACATGGGGGTTATTGTTGGCCCGGGACGAGGCTCGGCTGCTGGTTCGGCCGTTGCCTACTGCATGAAAATCACCAATGTCGACCCCATTAAATACGATTTACTGTTTGAGCGTTTCCTAAACCCCGACCGTATATCTATGCCTGATATCGATATCGATTTTGATGATGACGGGCGCCAACAAGTACTCGATTGGGTAACCGAAAAATACGGGCAGGATAAAGTAGCCCACATTTGCACATTTGGCACCATGGCTGCAAAACTCGCCATACGCGATGTGGCAAGGGTGTTGCAATTACCATTGCCCGAAGCCGACAGGCTGGCAAAAATGGTCCCCGAAGCCCCTAAAATGACCTTGGTAAAAGCCTATAAAGAAAACCCCCAATTAAAAGACGAAAAGAATTCAGAAAACCATCTCGTAGCTGACACCATCCGCTTTGCAGAATCGCTCGAAGGCTCGGTGAGGCAAACCGGTGTTCATGCCTGTGGGGTACTTATTGGACGCGACCCACTTGACGAACATTTGCCGGTAATGCCCACCAAAGAAGAAAGCCTTTACACAACTCAGTATGACGGGCGCTTTGTTGAAGAAATAGGTTTGTTGAAAATGGACTTCCTGGGGTTAAAAACATTGTCCATCATAAAAGAATGCCTCGACAACATTAAACTTTCAAAGGGCATCGATGTAGATATTGAGAACCTGCCCATGGACGACAAAGAAACCTACGAGCTATTTTCACGTGGCGATACAACAGCCATCTTCCAGTTTGAGTCGCCGGGAATGAAAAAATGGCTTCGATTACTGCAACCCAACCGCTTTGAAGACCTGGTTGCCATGAATGCACTGTACCGGCCGGGCCCTATGGAATACATCCCCAATTATGTTGAACGCAAACACGGGCGGGAAGAAATCAAATACGACCACCCCATCATGGAAGAATACCTGAACGACACTTACGGGATTACCGTTTTCCAAGAGCAAGTAATGCTTCAGGCCAGGGCTTTGGGTGGGTTTACCCGGGGACAGTCGGACACACTGCGAAAAGCCATGGGGAAAAAGAAATTTAAGCTTATGGAAGAGCTTAAAGTATTGTTTAAAGAGGGGTGCCTTAAAAACGATAAATTTATTGAAGGGTGTAAGCAAGTGAAGACCGAACCAGAAAAACTGGTTGAAAAAATATGGAAAGACTGGGAAGCTTTTGCCCAGTATGCATTTAATAAATCACACTCGGTATGTTATGCTTACATAGCATACCAAACCGGATACCTGAAAGCCCACTACCCAGCCGAATTTATGGCAGCCGTACTGAGCCGTAACCTTTCAAATATCGACCGCATATCCCTGTTCATGGACGAATGCTACCACATGGGAATTAAAGTTCTGGGGCCCGACATTAATGAATCGTTCAACAAATTTACCGTAAACCAAAACGGAGAAATCCGCTTTGGAATGTCCGCCGTTAAGGGTGTTGGCGATGGTGCCGTAAGTGAAATTATCCGCGAACGTGAAAAAAACGGCACTTTTAATGATATGTACGACTTTGCCGAACGTGTTAACCTGCAAACCGTAAGCAAAAAAAACTGGGAGGCTCTGGCTTATGCAGGTGGTTTCGATGATGTTTCAAAAATAAACCGCTCACAATTTTTCACCCCCGACAAAAATGAACTTACATTTCTTGAAAACCTGTTGCGCTATGGCAACCTAATACAAAACGAACGCAACATGGCACAACAATCACTATTTGGGGGCGCCCAGTCAATCGACATCCAAAAACCCCAACCTGTACCCAACGACGAATGGCCAAGCGTGGTAAAACTCGAACATGAGAAAAATTTAATCGGGATGTACCTAACAGCACACCCGCTCGACGATTTTAAACTCGAAATAGATTCATTCACAACAAAAAATATCAACCTTGCGATGCTCGAAAACGACCTCGCACCTTTTAAAAATCGTGATATTATAATCGCAGGAATGGTAACCGATGCCTTTGAGGGAATGAACAAAAACGGAAACATGTACTCGAACATGACCCTCACCGATTATGAAGGTTCATTTAAAATATTCTTCTTTGGACAGGACTATGTAAACTATGGAAAGTATTGTAAAAAAGGACTTTTCTTATTGATAAGGGGAAATATTCAGCCCCGGTTCAGAAGAAAAGACAACGGCCCGGAGATGCTAACATTCAAAGTTTCGAACATTGAATTGCTAAATGAAGTCCGCAAAAACAAAGTGAAGTCGATAGCTGTTGATATTCCCTTATCGTTTATTTCGGAACAGTTTATCAGCGAACTCAATCAGCAATGCGATAAAAACAAAGGGAATACACAATTAGAATTTAATATCATTGATGCCGAAACAAAATCAACGATTCATTTGTTTTCAAGAAATATTAAAATCGACCCGGCCGATGAATTTTTAGATTATTTAAGAAGTAAAGACGGGATTTTATTCAAAATCAATTAAATTTGTGTTTCATTTAAAACGAATATAAAAAATAAAAACTTAATAATTATGACAATAGAAGTTAATGATGCGAATTTTGATGAGGTTGTCCTCCAGTCTGATAAGCCCGTATTGGTTGACTTTTGGGCAGAATGGTGCGGACCTTGCCGCATGGTAGGACCAATTGTTGAAGAACTTTCAGAAGAATACGACGGAAAAGCCGTATGTGCTAAAATGGATGTTGACAGCAACCCTGCTATTCCTGCAAAATATGGAATACGCAATATCCCTACCATCCTGTTTTTCAAAAATGGTGAAGTAGCCGACAAACAAGTAGGCGCTGTACCAAAAACAGTTATAGCCCAAAAAATCGATGCGTTAATGTAGAATTGAACCTATATTATTATAAAATATAATGAAAGACTGTCAATTTTGGCAGTCTTTTTTTTTATTTCTTCATTTATTAAATATATTATAAGCCCATCAACATAGAATAAAATTGAAGCTTCATTTTTGCAAAAAATTTTACCTTTGCGCTTTATTCTTTTAAAATCATAATTTTCAAATAAATATAAACATGAGACGTCAGGAAATCAAAGAAATTTTACAATCGGAAGCAATTGGAGAAACCGTAAAAGTGAATGGTTGGGTACGAACAAAGCGTGAAAGCAAAAACGTTAATTTCATTAACCTGAACGATGGAACCGTACTTGACAACCTGCAAATTGTTGCCGATTTAAACATCTTTGGAAATGAAATCCTGCGAAAAGTTAATACCGGGGCAGCACTTTCGGTTATTGGTGAGTTGGTTGAATCGCAAGGCCAGCAAAACGTTGAGCTTGTGGCCAAAGAAATTGAGGTAATAGGTGAAGCCGACCCCGACAAATATCCACTACAACCCAAGCGTCACAGTCTTGAGTTTTTAAGGGAAATTGCGCACCTCAGGTATCGCACCAACACATTTAGTGCCATTGCACGCGTGCGCCATGCAATGATATTTGCCGTACATAAATTCTTCACCGAGAAAGGATTCTTCAACATACACACACCCATCGTTACCTCGTCAGATGCCGAGGGGGCCGGCGAAATGTTCCAGGTCAGCACGCTTGATATGGAAAACCCACCACGTAACGAAGACGGTAGCATAGATTACAGCGAAGACTTTTTTGGGAAAAAAACCAACCTTACTGTTTCGGGGCAACTCGAAGGCGAATTGGCGGCACTTGCTTTATCAAAAATATATACGTTTGGACCTACTTTCCGTGCTGAAAACTCGAACACATCGCGACACCTGGCCGAGTTTTGGATGATTGAACCCGAGATGGCTTTTTACGATTTGAATGACAATATGGACCTGGCCGAAGAGTTTTTAAAATACCTCATCAACTATGCACTCCAAAATTGCCAGACCGATTTGAAATTTCTGAGCCAGCGCCAGCAACAAGAAGAAAAAAACAAGCCACAAGACCAACGTCCTATGGAACTCATCGAAAAACTAAAGTTTGTGTCCGAGAACGAATTTGTGAGGCTCAAATACAGCGATGCGATTAATATCCTGCAAAACTCAAAACCTGCTAAAAAAGGCAAATTCAAATACCCAGTTGAAGGATTTGGCACCGATTTACAAAGCGAACACGAACGTTACCTTGTAGAAAAGCATTTCAAAAAACCTGTGATTCTCATCGATTATCCGGCAGACATTAAAGCCTTCTACATGAAAATCAACGAAGATGGCAAAACCGTAGCTGCCATGGATGTATTGTTCCCTCAGATAGGTGAAATTATTGGCGGGTCGCAACGCGAAGAACGCTACGATGTGCTGGTGGAAAAAATGGAAGCCATGGACATCCCTCTCGAAGAAATGGACTGGTACCTTGACACACGCCGTTATGGCTCTGTACCCCACAGTGGGTTCGGATTAGGGTTTGAACGTTTAATAACTTTCGTCACCGGCATGACCAACATTCGCGACGTGATACCTTTTCCACGTACACCAAAAAACTGCGAATTTTAAGGACAACACCCAATAAAATATTATTAAAACCGGGCCAATACATACAACCCGGTTTTTTTATATTAAAAATTAGATGCCAAACACTGTTTAAAAAGCGCTCTTTTGCAAGTTTTGTGCATAATTAAGCACTATTTTTTTTAAATTTATCGCGTTAAACCATAAAAAAGAAAAACAAGAATGGCCGGTCAAAAGCTCTCCATACAACAAAAGCTTCTACAGAAGTTATCACCGCAACAAATACAAATGATTAAGTTGCTTGAGCTTCCCGCTATTCAGCTCGAACAAAGAGTTAAACGAGAATTGGAAGAAAACCCGGTTCTCGAGGTTGATGACAATCACCGCGAAGGGGAACAAAGAGAAGAAGAAGATAAAGAGCCCAAAGATGATACCGACAGCGACATTTCAATTGAAGAATACCTGAACGATGAACCCTCGTACAAATACAAAACCAACAACTACTCAAAAGACGACAAAAGAGAAGATATACCTTTCAGCATTGGCTCAACATTTCACGAATACCTTAGCGAACAACTTGGGCTAATAAACCTCAACGAACATGAACAAATGCTTGCCGAGTATATCATTGGCAACATTGATGAAGACGGGTACCTGCGCCGCGATGTTGAATCGATGGTTGACGACATGGCTTTTTCGATGAATATTGAAGTCAGCGATGAAGAGATGGAGCGCATGCTCACGATTATTCAAGAACTGGACCCACCAGGTATAGGGGCACGCGACCTTCGTGAATGCCTGCTTTTACAGCTAAAACGAAAAGAAAACCAAACTGAAGTTGTTGAAAACGCCATACGGCTAATATCCAACTATTTTGAAGAATTTTCGAAGAAGCATTACGAGAAAATCATGCAGCGGCTTGACATTGACGAGGAAGAACTCCGTGATGCCATGGAAGAAATTATGCACCTGAACCCAAAACCCGGAAGTTCGCACAGTAGCCCGGCAAGCCGCAACAACCAGGTTGTAATTCCTGACTTTACACTTGAAGTAGTTAATGGCGAGTTACAGGTTTACCTCACACGGGGAAATATCCCCGACCTTAAGGTCAGTTCGCATTATGCCAACATGCTAAAAGCATATAACGAAAACAAGAAAAAAAGCTCGAAAGACCAAAAAGAAGCCATAACCTTTGTAAAACAAAAACTCGATAGCGCCAAATGGTTTATTGATGCAGTAAAACAACGTCACCAAACGCTGCTTTTAACCATGAATGCCATTCTCGAATATCAGAAAGAATTTTTTATCGAGGGCGACGAAAACAAACTCAAACCTATGATACTCAAGGATATTGCAGAAGAAACAGGGCTTGACATTTCTACCATATCGAGGGTTTCGAACAGTAAATACATACAAACCCACTTTGGCATTTACCCTTTGAAATATTTTTTCAGCGAAAGTATGCACGACCAATCGGGCGAAGAAGTTTCGACACGAAGAATTAAGGGGATTTTAAAAGAAGTAATTGAAAACGAAGACAAACACAAACCAGTGACCGATGAGAAACTGGCACAAATTTTAAAAGATAAAGGTTTTCCGATTGCACGACGCACGGTTGCCAAATATCGCGAACAACTGGGCATTCAGGTTGCACGGTTAAGAAAAATTTTATAAAAAATCACACATGACAGATAAAATACTTAAAAAAACATCACAATTCTTTTCTTTTGTTTTTAATCCTTTTTTAATGCCAACAATGGGCTTTTTAGTTGTTTACTTCAACATGCCCGGCGTTGAACTTTATACACCCAAAATGAGGAATATCCTTACAGGGATTGTATTTGTATCAACATTTGTGCTGCCCATGTTTTTTGTATTGCTTATGGCTGCAAGCAAACGGATAAATTATAGCATGATGCACCACAGGGAGCGTTTGCTTCCTTACATTTTTAGTGCATTTAGTATTTTACTGGGGGCCCAGCTTATGGGTAAACTTCCGGTACCCAATATTTACAAGTTATTCATGCTGGCTACATGCCTCATTCTCATTGCCTTGTTTTTTATAACCATGAAATGGAAAATATCAGGGCATGCTTCAGGCATGGGTGGTTTTACTGCTTTATTGATAGCTGTTTCAATGAAGTACGGAATTGATATGTCAGCCTATATTATTGCAGCTGTAATTATTTCAGGGATTGTATGCTCTTCGAGGTTGTACTTAAAAAAACATAACCCGGCACAAGTATATGCCGGGTTTGGAATCAGTTCTGTTTTTATGTTTTTAATTATTTACTTTTTGTAAACAATCATGGCATCACTGTAAATGCCACCTTCTTTTTTAAGTTTTTCTAATGATTCTTTTGCTTTGTCAAAAGAATCGAACGATTGAACAGCCAGTTTGTACCAACCATCGTCGTTTGTCATAATAATTGCTGGCTTTAACCCCTCTTCTTCAAGTTCCTTTTTTTGGTCAATGGCAAAATCCTCAACGGTATAACTTGCCACCACAATAAAGTAAGGGGCATCTACATCAACCGGTTTTATAACCTCTTCTTTTACTTTTGGTTCAGGCTCTTTCACAACTACTTTTTTTGTGGTGTCCACAACTTCAGCAGCTGTATCTTTTTGGTCCGGTTCATAATAATCATAATCGTCTGCCGGTTTTTTCCTACATCCGGCAAAAACTAAAATAAGTACAATTGAAATAATCGCATATAATCTCATGGCTTCACATTTTTTTGGTTTATAATTAATGTATACACATATAATAAACAAAATTAAAGAGATAAATGCAATAAGTAAAGGCTTTTTTTAATATAAATAATAAAAATTGCTACTCAACAAACTTATAACCAATCCCTTTAAGTGTTTTTATATGCTCATCACCAATTTTTTCGCGAAGCTTACGTATATGCACATCAATTGTTCGGTCGCCCACGATAACCTGCTCACCCCAAACCGACGAATAAATTTCTTCACGTGTAAATACTTTCCCTGGTTTTGAAGCCAGCAACGAAAGCAATTCAAATTCTTTACGGGGCAATACCATTTCCTCGCTATCAACCGATATCATGTAACGTTCACGGTCGATAACAATTCCGCCAATTGTAATGAGGTTGTCGCTCACAACAGGTTCATTCTCTTCAATCAGTTGCGACCTTTTCATCAGGGCCCTCACACGGCTCAACAATACTTTTGGCCGTATGGGTTTGGTAATGTAATCATCAGCACCTGCCTCGAATCCGGCAATTTGTGAATAATCTTCGCCGCGTGCCGTTAAAAAAGCAATAACCGTGCTTTTCAGCTTGGGTTTTTTCCTGAGCTCTTCACAGGTCACAATACCATCCATTTCAGGCATCATAACATCAAGGATAATTAAATCAGGTTCCTTTTTTTCAGCAATTTTTATCGCATCTTTACCGTTTTGCGCTGTGTAAACTTTATAACCCTCTTTTTCCAGATTATAGCTAATAAATTCCAGGATATCAACCTCATCATCTACCAGAAGGATTTTCTTTTCTTCACTCATAATTTATGATTTAATACGGCGGTTAAATTATATCTGCAATATAAACTTGTGGTTAATTGATTATTAAACTTAACTAAATTAATTTAATTCTGTGCCTTCTGCAAGGTAAAATTAAAAGTAGTACCAATATCAACCTGGCTTTTTACGTTTATAGTCTGATCGTGAGCCTCTATAATGTGTTTAACAATGGCAAGGCCAAGCCCGGTACCACCCTGTTCGCGCGAACGGTGTTTGTCTGCCCGGTAAAAACGTTCGAATATGCGCGATTGATGTTCGTTTTCAATACCGATACCATTATCTTTCACTTCAACCATCACCTGATCGTTCATATCGAAAAATGTAACTTTAACCCATCCGCCTTTTTTACCATACTTTATACCATTAACCACAAGATTTCCAACCACTTCAAGCATACGCTTCCTGTCGGCATGTACCATCACCGGCTTGTCGGGTTTAGCATCTAATTTCAACTTAATTTTACGTTCTTTTGCCAGCATGTGTTCAATATCAAACACATCTTCAACTAATTTATTCAGATTAAAATTTTCGTAGTTCAGTTTTAATTCGCCCGATTCAAGTTTAGTAATTGATTCAAGATCTTCAACAATCGAAATCATCCGGTCGATACTTTTCACCGTCCGCTTTAAATATAGCTGATTAATCCGTGGATCGTCAATACCTCCTTCAATCAGCGTCAATATGTATCCTTGTATGTTAAAAATAGGTGTTTTAAGCTCATGCGATACATTCCCGACAAACTCTTTTCTGTACCGTTCTATTTCTTTTAATCGTTTAATTTCATCTTGCTTATGGCTGGCCCATTTTCGCACTTCAGCATTCACGTCAAAATTCATTGGATACTTAATGCTAAGTTCACGTGCTTTTTTCACCTCCTGTACCGGAACTTCCCGAATGATCTTAAAAATTGGTTTTAGCCGGTTCTCTACAACATTTATCAGAAAATATGTTGCAACAAAAAAGATGATGATTAATAAAACGGCAAACAACAACAAATAATGCCACAATTCCTCAATTATAAAGTGTGTAAAGACAAACACAACACCCGATACAATTAAAGCAATAACCATTGCCAGCCAAAAGGCAATAACTTTAGGACGTAAACTCTTCATATATCAATTATTTTGCAAAAAATGAGAATATATATGCTGCACAAAATTAACAGAAAAACAATGCAAAAACACTGGTATTCAAACTTTACCTTTAGTTAACATTTTTTTAAAGAAGCCACAATATATATCGTTATAAATGCTCGTATTTTGGCAGCCGTAAAAATGCGAGAAATAATTTGTTTTTAAAAGCTAAAAAATGAGTGAGATTTATTTAATTCTGGTAGTTGTATTGTTCGCGTTGGCAATATCCGACTTGATTGTTGGGGTTAGCAACGACGCTGTGAACTTCTTAAACTCGGCTGTTGGTTCAAAAGCTGCACCCAAATGGGTTATTTTTGGTATTGCCAGCCTTGGTGTACTTGCAGGGGCCACATTTTCAAGTGGGATGATGGAAGTTGCCCGGAAAGGCATTTTCAATCCCGACATGTTTGTATTTGCCGATATCATTATCATTTTTTTGGCGGTTATGATAACCGATGTCATTCTGCTTGACTTATTTAACACCTTTGGAATGCCAACCTCAACAACCGTTTCAATTGTTTTTGAATTATTGGGGGCAGCGGTTGCCGTTTCCATAGTTAAAATAAGGCAGATGGGAGACGCTGCATCGGCATTGGGCGAATACATTAATTCAGACAAGGCACTACTTATTATTACGGGAATATTGCTCTCGGTGGTCATTGCATTTACCGTGGGTGCAATTGTACAATGGATAACACGGGTACTGTTTTCTTTTAGGTACGACAAGCGGTTCAAAATGTTTGGATCTCTTTATGGAGGTTTGGCCATAGCAGCCATTACCTATTTCATGATCATTAAAGGTGCAAAAGGAGCATCATTCATGTCGGATGAAACAGTTTTGTATATCAAACAGAACATGATGGCAATATTGGCCGGAAGCTTTGTTATCTGGACCGTATTATTGCAATTGCTGCGCTGGCTGTTTAAAATTGATATCCTAAAAGTTATTGTATTAGTGGGCACATTTGCCCTGGCAATGGCCTTTGCCGGAAACGACCTGGTAAACTTTATCGGGGTACCATTAGCCGGTTTTGAATCCTTTAAGGCATGGGTAGCATCAGGCGAATCTGCCGAAGCCCTTTCGATGGGCATGCTGGCAGGAAAGGTAAAAACACCAACATTCATGCTCCTGATTGCAGGCCTTATAATGGTTGTTACTTTAATTACGTCGAAAAAAGCGAAAAACGTTGTAAAAACATCTCTTGACCTTTCAAGACAAAACGAAGGTGATGAACGTTTTGGTTCTTCTGCTCTCTCACGCATGCTGGTACGCAACAGTATCCGTATAGATGAATTCAACAAAAAATACATGCCCGCAGCACTGAACCGCCGCATTCAAAAACAATTTGAACCGACACCAGTAAACGATTCAATTGCCGTGGCCAACAGGCCTTCTTTTGACAAGCTAAGGGCAGCTTCAAACTTAATTGTTGCCAGTATCCTTATATCGATAGGCACATCGCTCAAATTACCACTTTCAACCACTTATGTGACATTTATGGTTGCCATGGGTACTTCACTGGCAGATAAAGCCTGGGGGCGCGACTCGGCAGTTTACCGTATATCTGGGGTATTTAGCGTAATCGGTGGCTGGTTTTTAACAGCACTTATAGCCTTTACCGTTGCGTTTATCGTTGCCCAAATACTTATATGGGGTGGTTTTTATGCCATATTTGTCATGGTAGCCATTGCTTTGTTTGTTATTATCCGCACACAAGTTGTTTTCCGTAAGCGTTCAGCCAAAAGCAAAGAAAACGAAGAAGAAGCCATGGAACAGAACATTAATACCAATATTGTTCTTGAAAAGTGTAATAAAAACACCGTTAAAGCAATTATTGCCACATCTAAGGCATATTTCCTTTGCTTTGAGGGGTTCTTTGAAAACGACAGGCAACAGCTGAAAAACGCTATGAAAGAAACCGATGATTTTAACGATAAAGCGAAAAAACTTAAAGACACGGTTTATAAGAACATCTCAAGGTTACAACAAGACTCAGTAGACACCGGACATTTTTACGTACAGGTAGTGGATTACCTGAGAGAAATGGCCCACTCGCTTAACTTTATTGTGAGTCCGGTATATACGCATTTCGAAAACAAGCACAAACCTTTCAAGAAAGACCAAATTGAAGATTTCAATGAATTTGCAACTGAACTTAATGAGTTTTTCAACCATGCATTGCACATCCTTAAAGAAGAAAAATTTGAACAACTTGACGAGCTTATTTCGATGCGGGAAGACTTATTCACAAGGC
>JASMTI010000055.1:0-1409 GCA_041694375.1 Bacteroidales bacterium
TGTCATTCCGAGCTTGCGAGGAATCTCAGGTCATATACAACTAAAACATCAACTGAGATTTCCCTACCAACAAAAAACGGCATCGAAATGACCATAAACAACGGGAAGGGTTGTCAATCCCAACAAACAAAAGCCCCAAAGTGGGCGCAATGCAATAGCCCCGGGCGAAACCCGGGGTAATTATAGATTCACCACCCCACCCGGCCAATCAACCCGCCTGCAAAAAACCACCTACAAAGACAACCAATAAAAAGTCTCACAACAAAATAAACGCTCTTGCAGTTTAAAAAGAATTAATATTTTTGTAATTTCAAACAAAATTTGGAAACATGAACACTACAGAACACAAAAAATACCTAAATGAATTTAAAGCATATAGCCGCGAAATTCTTTCAACCCGCGAAAGTGCTCAACAATTTTTAGTTCGTTCAGGTATAAATTCAGAATCAGGGAAACTCACAAAAAACTACAGCTTACCTTCTTCGCATCACAAAAAACAATAAATGTATTCTAAAAGAACGGGTTTAGTATTAGGTTTTCATGGATGCGACCAATCTGTCAGGGATAAGATTGTAAAAACCCCAAACGGTCATTTACGTCCTAGCAGCAATGATTACGACTGGCTGGGAAATGGAATATACTTTTGGGAAAACAACTGCAAAAGGGCACTTGACTTTGCAAAATTCCTAAAGAAAAACACGCCACACAATTCAAAGCAACGAATAGAAACACCATCGGTTATTGGTGCTGTAATTGATTTAGGATATTGCATGGATTTGCTTGATTCTGAATATTTGAATTTATTAAAAGAAGGATACTACCTTTTAAAGAATACAAGCGAACAATCGGGTTTTGAGATGCCCAAAAATGTTCCATTAGTCAAAAATGGAGACTTAATCAAACGTTTTCTTGATTGTGCAATTATTGAAACCATCCATCAATTTAATATCGATAAAAATAAAACTCAATTTGACTCTGTTAGAGGCGTATTTTTTGAAGGAAAAGACTTATATGAAAATGCAGGTTTTAAATCTGAAAACCACATCCAAATTGCTATAAGAAACCCCAATTGCATCAAAGGGTATTTTATCCCACGCGAATTAGATGGCAATTATCCTAAGCCATAGACCTTACATATATACTAATTATCCCCTCTCTTTGACCTTAATTTGTACCCCAATAGTAGAGCCCGGGGTAACCAAACACCAACCACCCGGCCAATCAACCCACACATAAAAACCAACCCAAAACCATGACCGGAACATTTAAAAAAACATTCGGCTAAAGCCCTAAAATAAGAAGATTCCACTCTCTACCCCGGGCTATGCTTCGACTAGCTCAGCAACCACCGGGGCAATTCATATCCACAACTCCGCTTGCAGCCCGTTGATTACGTGTCATTCCGAGCT
>JASMTI010000056.1:0-3925 GCA_041694375.1 Bacteroidales bacterium
CTTCCCCATTCTTTTATAACCATCAATCAGGCTTTCGCCTGTTGCAATTGCATAGCGTGGGCCAAACTGAAAAAAAGGATATTTAAGCACATTGGCCAACAATACAATTAAAATGAGCTGAAACCCATAATCGGCACCGGCCCGGGTTGATTGCACCAAATGCGACACCCCTATTGCTGCCCCTGCCCATATTAAACCAGGTCCTATTGCTTTCCACAAGTTGCTTTTCATACGTTTAAGCTTTATTTATTTCGAATTAATTCCTGACTAAATACTTTTACATCTTTTCCCGAGAAATTACCCGAGGTCATAATCAAAAGATTGGCATCTTTCCATTCGTATTTTCCTAAATCTTCAAATAATTTATCGGCATTGGTATAAGCCTTTACCCTACTGCCAAAAGCATCTTCAACTTGTTTTTCGCTAATGGGTTCGAGCTTTTTATGCTTAATGGTTTCTGGGTTAAAATACACGAATGCCTTATCGGCTGCAGCCATGGCGTTATAATACTCGGGCAAAAATTCTTTTTTTAAACTGCTAAAGGTATGCAACTCCATTACGGCGAAAAGCTTTCGGCCGGGAAACTGCGACTTCACAGCATCGGTTGTAGCTTTCAGTTTTGAAGGTGAATGGGCAAAGTCGTAAAAAACGGTGGCTTCGTCGTTTTCTGCAATGACTTCAAGCCTGCGCGACGAACCTTTAAACGTAGCTATTTTCTCGTAAAAAAGGCGGTCGGGGATGCCCAACTCGGTACAAATCAGCTTGGCACCTGCTAAATTCTGCAGGTTGTGCTTTCCGAATACAGAAATCGGCTGATTCCCCAAATCCGACTCAAGGATGGTTTTATTGTTATCGATATGGTACGAGGGGGTACGATAAGGTATTACAAGCACTTTTCCCATAACGTTGTCGGCAATCCGTTTCAGGCATTTGTCTTCCTCAAAATAAATGAGCGTTCCCTTGGGCATAATCAGCGAAGCAAAAACCTCAAACTGGTGTATATAATTTTCGAATGTTGGAAAAACATTGATATGGTCCCAGGCAATGCCGGTCAGCAATGCAATATCGGGCATATAATGATGAAATTTCGGCCTTGGATCGATGGGCGACGATAAATACTCATCGCCTTCAAATACTGCAATCTCAGCATCGTCAGAAAGGCGCACCATGGTTTCAAACCCATCAATATTGGCACCAACCATATAGTCAAATTTCATCCCACATGCATCTAACACGTGCATCACCATCGATGTGGTTGTTGTTTTGCCATGGCTCCCACCAATTACAATTCGTTTTTTGTGTTTGGTTTGTTCGTAAAGGTATTCAGGATATGAATAAATTTTAAGCCCCAGCTCACGCGCACGTTGCAGTTCGGGGTTATCGGGGCGGGCATGCATACCTAAAATAACAGCATCAATGGCATTATTAATCGCTTCGGGCTCCCACCCTTCCTTTTCAGGCAATAAATCATGCGCCAGCAACCGTGAACGTGATGGTTCAAATATTTCATCATCGGAGCCGGTGATGGTATATCCTTTTTGTTTCAGCGCAATAGCCAAATTGTGCATGGCACTTCCGCCAATTGCTATAAAATGTATATGCATGGACTCATACTTTTTTCAGGTTCGTAAGTAAAAATAAGTAAAATAGATGCGATACAAAACACATTGGTCAAGAAATTATCGATCCTTTAATAAATATGTTTAAATTAGCAATGCCTTGTTTTTAAACAAAACACATGTTTAAGGGTTTATTATAGAAAATTGAGTTTTTATATATGGAAAAACAATATTCAATTGGTGAACTGGCGTTATTATCGCAGGTAAAAGCACATACCATCCGTATATGGGAACAACGTTACAATTTACTTTCGCCCAGCCGTTCAGTGGGGAATACACGATATTATAATAAACACCAACTAATGAAACTGCTTAACGTGGCACTGCTACGAAAAAGCGGGCTAAAAATATCGCAAATTGCTGCCATGGGCGAAACTGAACTTATTGATAAAGCGGCAGAACATACAACCTCGGGGCTGTCAAAGCAAACGGCTGTTGAGCAACTGATGAACGCTTCGCTCCATTTTGAACAAGCTACATTAAGCAAGTTATTTAACAGTTATATTGAAAAATACGGGATTGAAGAAACATTTGAAGATATTGTATTTCCATTCTTGAAAATTGTTGGAAATTTATGGGTAAACGGTAAAATCACCCCTGGACATGAACATTTTTTCTCGAATATGTGCAAACTGAAATTGTTCTCGGTAATCGACCAACTCCCGCTTGCTGCCAAAGCAAACCCACAAATTATCTTAGCCCTTCCCGAATGGGATTATCATGAGCTGGGCATCCTTTATTATTACTATCTGTTAAAGAAAGCAGGGTACCCTGCAACATACCTCGGACAGGCAGTTCCGGCAAATGATGTAGTGCAAACATCCAAAACGGTTAAAGCACAATACATCATCTTAACTTTTATAGGCCCGACAACCGAAAAAGAAATAAAAGTTTATATTGATAAAATTATCAAAAACACCACCGACTCACATTTATTTATTAGTGGACCACATGTTGCAACACTGAAAAACAAACAACCCAAAAAGGTTACCATTTTTATGTCGATGGGTACACTTGTCAAAAAATTCAACCTAAAAAATGATGCTACATAATCGCAAAATTGAAGCTCAGCCCAAATTTTGTGTTTGATTGCAGATAACCATTCAGGTTACTGTGCGGGTCGGTAAGGTTATACTGATAGTATAGTTTTACCGTAAGTTTTTCGCTAAACATGTAATCAGCATTAAAATCAAACGACAGCATCCTGGTCCCACCATTTAGCTCACCTTTTTCTTCGTCAATTTTACGCAATACACTTTTAAAATTACTACCCGTAACGTCTAACCTAAGGTTTAAATCATTAGTGGCTTGCTGCCTTCCACGGTTTGTTTTAATAATCATGTCCATACCGGTAAAGCGGTAACCAATACCTACCGAAAACTCATTTTTAGTCATTTCGCCTAACTGGTTTGCTGTAAAGTCGAAATTAAGGTTGCGTGTTTTACGGATTTCAAAACGCGTACTCAAATCATTTTTGAAAACTACATCTACATTGATAAGCGGGTTGAACGATTCCTGAATATTAACAGACGAAATTGCAAGCTCGGGCACAAAACTACTTCCGTCAATCTCGTCGCGCACCCAGCTCAAGCCATTTTCGTCGGGCGAATAAGCCAGGTTGGTTTCATAGCGCCCAATGCTAAACGATGATTTGTAGCTATGGCTAAAATTCAACGATTGCACAGTCCCGTTAAGCCATTCTATTTGTTGTGGGTTCCCATTATAATTTAATCGCCAGTTGGGCCTGATAAACGATAGTCCCGGACGTGTTTTGAGCGTTATCTCTGAAGGATCGATACCGGTATATGTTGCCAGGAGTGCTGGTATAATAACATCGGATGAATTGAGTGAGACACCGTTTTCTTTAACATCGGGGTTCAAAGCGTAACCGGTTTCTTCGTCCCAACCACGCTGTTCGTTCAAGCGGTTTGCAATAATGTGCAGGTTTTTATTCCTGAACTCATCGAACAATTCCGAAGTTTTTTCATCGCCCGAAAGGTTTTCCCTGAAAGCCGTTGCCAAAGTAAGGATGGTCATTTCAAAATTACCGGTTTCCCTTCTGTTTTGCAGCTCGAACAATTTTTCGCTTTCGTTATAATTTATGTAGCTGCTAATATTTTGTGATTCGCGCCGGGTCCCGGTAAAATCGATACGAACATTAGGAATGGGTTCAAACTGCATCGAGAAGTTCCAGGCTTCACTGTTCTGAAGGCCATATTGTTTCTGAATTGAATTGTCAGTTGTAATCCACTTATTTTCGGCTGCTTCAAAAATAAAATCTTCATCCTGCCACCCTAACAAGAATG
>JASMTI010000057.1:0-7868 GCA_041694375.1 Bacteroidales bacterium
AGGTAGGTGCCCTGCTTGAAAAAATGACACTTGAAGAAAAGATTGGCCAAATGTCGCAGGTTGATCCGGGTGTTTTTGGAACGCCTGATGAATTAAAAACAGCAATCAAAAATGGGAAACTAGGTTCGTTGTTAAATGTATTTGGTGCCGAAAATGTGAATGAATTACAGCGTGTTGCTGTTGAGGAAAGCCGTCTGGGCATTCCTTTAATAATCGGGCGTGATGTGATCCACGGTTACCGTACAATTTTCCCAATTCCACTGGGTATGGCAGCTTCGTGGGACGAAGATCTCGTGCGTGAATCAGCTGCCATTGCTGCTAAAGAGGCAGCATCTATGGGAATAAACTGGACATTTGCACCAATGATCGATGTAAGCCGCGACCCGCGCTGGGGACGAATTGCCGAAAGTGCCGGCGAAGACCCGTTGCTTAACAGCATGGTGGCGCGCGCGATGGTACAGGGGTACCAGGGTGATAATTTATCTGACCCTGCTACAATTGCTGCCTGCGCCAAACATTATATTGGTTACGGTGCTGCCGAAGGCGGTCGTGATTACAATACAACCATTATTCCTGACATATACCTGTATAATGTTTACCTGCCACCTTTCAGGGAAGCTGTAAATGCAGGTGTTGCAACGGTAATGACTGCTTTTAACGATATTAATGGTATTCCTGCTACCGGTAATGAACGCAATGTTCGTCAAATTCTGAAAAATGAACTCGGCTTTGATGGCTTTGTGGTGAGCGACTGGGCTTCTATCCAGGAAATGATTGCCCATGGTTATGCTGCTGATGGTAAACATGCAGCTGAACTTGCATTAAATGCAGCAGTTGATATGGAAATGGCAAGCCGCACGTATGTTAACAATCTTGAACAATTGCTCGAAGAAGGCAAGGTTAAGCAGGAGTGGATTGACGATGCAGTTCGCCGTATTCTTCGTGTAAAATTCAGGTTGGGGTTGTTTGATAACCCATATGTTGATGTGAACCTTGCCGAAAAGGCACTGTTAACCGATGAGCACCTTGAAGTGGCTGAGAAACTTGCCGAAGAAAGTGTGGTGCTCCTTAAAAATGAAGATAATACATTGCCACTGGAAAAGGGGACTAAAGTTGCTTTGATAGGTCCCTTGGCAGACCAGCCATACGAACAACTGGGAACATGGATTTTTGATGGTGATGAAAATGATTCAGAAACCGTTTTGGAAGCCTTCAATGCTTATAACGGTGAAAATAATGTAGCTTTTGCCGAAGGATTGGCATACAGCCGCGATAAATCGGAAAAAGGTTTCAGGGCTGTTGAGCGTGCCATTGCACAGTCGGATGTAGTAGTTGCTGTTGTTGGTGAGGAATCTATTCTTTCGGGTGAAGCTAAAACTTTGGCCGAGTTGAAATTTCCGGGCAAACAAAATGAATTAATTGAACTGGCAGCCTCAAAAGGTAAGCCGGTTGTTATGGTAGTTATGGCAGGCAGACCAACCGGATTGAGGCAAACACAGGATTTCGCCGATGCTGTTCTTTATGCATGGCACCCTGGTACAATGGCCGGTCCGGCAATTGCAAACCTCGTTTTTGGTGAAGCTGTACCAAGTGGTAAACTTCCGGTTACCTTTCCTAAAGGCGAAGGACAAATACCTGTTTACTATGCCCATAAAATGTCTGGCCGTCCGGCTTCTGAGGAAAACTGGACACATATTGACGATATTCCCGTTCACGCTGTGCAGCATTCACTTGGAAATACAAACCACTCGTTGGATTATGGCTTTACGCCACTTTATCCGTTTGGGTTTGGTTTATCGTACACAACGTTTGAATATGACGACATGCAATTATCATCTGAATTGTTATCGGTAAATGATGAACTTACTGTTACAGCAACTATAAAAAATACAGGTAATGTAGCTGCAACTGAAATCGTTCAGTTATATACACGCGATTTGGTGGCTTCTTATACCCGTCCGGTGCGTGAATTGAAAAATTATAAACGTGTAACCCTGGCTCCCGGCGAGGCTAAGCAGGTTGAATTCAAACTCAAAACTAACGAGCTCGGCTTTTACAAGCCTGATGGCTCTTATGTGGTTGAACCCGGGGCTTTTCAGGTTTGGGTTGCCCCTAATGCAGCCGAAGGCTTGCAGAAAGATTTTAAAATTGAAGAGTAAAAGTTAATAGATAGGTAGTTAGATGCGAAAATAGATAGTCATAGGTAGTTTAGTTTTGTGAAGCATTTAATTATTATTTGCCGGTGCTGTTAACTGGCAGTACCGGCATTTTTTAAAACGGAGGTAAAAATGGGAAGATTTGTTCTATTGGTCAGTATAGCTTTAGCAGGCCTGTTTTTTTGCAGTTGTTCAAATTCTACTGATGAAAAATGGGAACTGGTTTGGAGCGATGAATTTGATTATACAGGCTTGCCCGATGAAACCAAATGGAATTACGATACCGTTGGAAACTCGTATGGATGGGGCAATAATGAATTGCAGTTTTATACCACCCGTGATGAGGACAATGTATGGGTTGATGGTTCCCATCTTGTTATTAATGCATTAAAAGAGCGTACCGGTGATTTTAACTACACATCGGGGCGCTTAACAACAAAAGAAAAGGGTGACTGGTTATATGGGCGTGTTGAAGTACATGCCAAAGTACCCGGCGGACGTGGTATATGGCCGGCAATATGGATGTTGCCAACCGATTGGGAATATGGTGGCTGGCCCGAAAGTGGCGAAATTGACATTATGGAACACGTTGGGTACGAACCCGATTCAATTTATACAACAGTACATACCAGTGCTTTTAACCACAGTATTGGTACGCAGGTAGGTAAATCTACCTATGTGCCCGGTTGCGAAGATGAATTTTACACCTATGCCATTGAATGGTATCCTGAAAAAATTGACTTTTTTATTGATGAAGATAAGGTCTTCACCTTTAAGAATTCCAGCAAAAACAGCGATGAGTGGCCTTTCGACAAGCGTTTTCATTTATTGCTTAATGTTGCAGTTGGTGGCAACTGGGGCGGACAACATGGTATTGATGATTCTATCTTCCCGGCAACTATGCTCGTAGATTACGTGCGGGTTTATAAATAACCAACATAAACCACTAAAAATGAAAAAATATTTTATACTTATATCGATCACTTTTTTCTTGTCGCAGAATGTATTTGCCCAGGGATTTTTGCATACCGAAGGTCAAAAAATCGTAAACGGGGATAATGAAGAAGTTATCCTTCGGGGCTTGGGTACCGGTAACTGGATGTTGCAGGAAGGTTACATGATGCAGACATCCGACATTGGCGGGACACAGCATGAATTTCGTGAGCGGCTTGTTGAAACCATCGGCGAAGCAAAAACCGATAGTTTTTATAATGCCTGGTTGCAGTACCACTTTAGCCGTGCCGATGTTGATTCGATGAAATCGTGGGGCTACAACACCGTTCGCGTGGCAATGCACTATAAATGGTTTACACCGCCTATTGAAGATGAGCCTGTTGAGGGCGAAATAACCTGGCTTGATAAAGGTTTTGTCATGCTCGACTCTCTGCTCGATTGGTGTGCCGATAACCAAATGTTCTTAATTCTCGATTTGCACGGTGCTCCGGGCGGACAAGGGAAAGATTCGAATATTTCGGATTACGACCCGTCAAAACCATCATTATGGGAAAGTGAATTGAACCGGGATAAAACGGTTGCGCTTTGGCGAAAATTAGCAGGGCGATATGCCAATGAGCCATGGATTGGTGGCTACGACCTGATAAACGAAACCAACTGGGAGTTTTCGGAAGCCAATAACGCACCGCTACGCAGGCTGTATAACCGCATTACCGAAGCCATTCGCGAAGTTGATACAAACCATATCATTTTCATCGAGGGTAACTGGTTTGCCAACGATTTTTCGGGGTTAACACCTCCCTGGGACGATAACATGGTTTACAGCTTTCACAAGTACTGGAATTACAATACGCCCGGTTCGATAGGCTGGGTGTTGGATTTACGCGATACTTACAACATTCCCATTTGGCTGGGGGAAACCGGCGAAAATTCGAATACATGGTTTACAAACCTGGTTTCATTGTGCGAACAGAATAATATTGGCTGGTCGTGGTGGCCTGTAAAAAAGCCCGGCATTAATAATCCGCTCCGGGTTGAAGTAAACGAAGATTATTCCCGCTTAATTGAATTTTGGAAAGGCGGGGGGGCTGCACTTAGCGAAGATGAAGCCTTTGATGCCGTGCTTCAATTTGCCAAAAACCATAAAATTGAAAACTGTATCCTTCAGAAGGATGTGGTAGATGCTAAAATCAGGCAACCACATACAACGGAAACAATTCCTTATACAAAGCATCATACAACCCAAAAAATCTTTTTCACCGATTACGATTTGGGACGTAATAACCATGCTTATTTCGATAACGATACAGCGAATTACCGGCTTGAAGAGGGGCAGGAATTTGTAAACTGGAACCAGGGATGGTCGTATCGCAACGACGGGGTAGATATTGAACCGTGTAGCGATGATGCTGAACTTACCAACGGCTACAACGTAGGTTGGACCGAAGATGGCGAGTGGATGCAATATACGGTTAAAGCCGACAGTTCGGCCGCTTACGACCTTGAAATCCGCTATGCTTCAAATGCTAATTCTTCAAAACTCAAATTTTTAACCGATGGAGGGGCTTTAACCAAAAGTATTACATTGCCATCAACAAACGGATGGCAAAATTGGGACACCTACATAGTTGAAAATGTGGTTTTCCCCGGAGGCGAGCACAAAATTAAAGTGTTGGTTGAAACCGGCGGCGTTAACCTCAATTACTTTGCTTTGGTAAATCCAGCATCGACTGATGAGGTGTCTTTCTCATACCTGGGCGCCGATGTGTCGTACCCGGGCAATACCATTCAGCTTTACCTGAATAATAATGTTGATACACAAACGGTAAAAAAAAACGAATTTCAAGTTGTATCCAATGATGAAAATGTGACCATCGAAAGTGTTGAAATTGACACCGATAACCCCAGGATATTAAATATCGTTTTAACAGAGAAAATTAAACATGGTAACCCAACTTTTATTTCCTATTCGGGCAATACAATAAAAAACGGGGAAACACTTCTCGAAATATTTGAAAACGTTGTTGTTGAAAACTTGCTCCCCGCTAATTTACAAATTCCGGGCCGTGTTCAGGCCGAAGACTTCTTTGTAAATAAAGGACTTGAGCTTGAAGATTGCCAGGATACTGGCGGCGGCAAAAATACAGGATATGCCAGCCCTGGCGATTACCTGGTTTATAATGTAGAAGTAAACAAAACTTCAACTTATAAACTCAATTACCGTGTAGCAACTGAACGGTATGATGCCCGGTTGATTTTTCAGGTTGAAGAAGATGAAAAATTTATTTCAGTAGACACGATTCATTTTCAAAACACAGGTGGTTGGCAAAGCTGGACAAACCAAACTTCCTATGTAAACCTTGATGCAGGCACCCAAAAAATACGTTTGTGGGTGTTGCAATCTGAATTTAACCTGAACTGGTTTGAATTTGATGAAAGTACATCAGCTTTAAAACGTACAGATATTGAGACTGGAAGTTTTTATGTTTTTCCAGGAGGTAGAAAAGGGATACTCAAAATACCGGGTGAAACAAACCGGCATGTTGAATGTTTGTTATATGATTCAGCAGGACAATTAGCCTTTCGTAAAACAAAGAAATGGGAGCCGGTGTTGAATATCGATTTAGCTGATATAAACAAGGGTGCATATGTTATGGTTGCCCGTTGTAACCCGCATATACTGACACAAAAAGTAATGATATATCAATAAAAAGAATAGATAACAGCTAATTGCGCATGATGATAAAACTGATTTCGATACGAATACTGATGTTGCTTTTTGTAACTGCCGGTATGGTTTCCACTTTAAGTGCGCAGGAATGCACTTATCAGGTTTTTGCCGATGAATTTAATTACGATGGCGCACCCTTGGGAGCCAATTGGAATTATGAAACCGGTGCTGGTGGTTGGGGAAACAACGAATTGCAAAATTATACCAACTGCCGTGAAAATTCGTATGTTAGTAGTGGGACATTAAAAATTCATGCCCGAAAATTATCATCAGGGGTCTGGACCTCGGCACGTATGGTTACATCGGGAAAAGCTGCCTGGAAGTACGGACGCTTTGAAATAAGGGCAAAGCTGCCCACGGGCAGGGGCACATGGCCGGCAATTTGGATGATGCCACAAAATTCAGTGTACGGTGGCTGGCCCAATAGTGGTGAAATTGATATCATGGAACATGTAGGCTACGATTTGGGTATTGTTCATGGGACCATCCATACCGAAGCTTATAACCACAAAATTGGCACCCAGCAGGGCGGCAGTGTTTATGTTGGTGACGTGCATACTAGCTTTCATGTGTATGCCATTGAGTGGACACCCGAAGAAATCAAGTGGTTTATTGATGACAAAGAATACTATTCATTCAGGAACCCAAACCTGACTTACAAACAATGGCCTTTCGACCAACCATTTTTTTTAATCATGAATATTGCCATAGGGGGCGATTGGGGCGGTGCACAAGGCATTGACGAAAATCTGGACGAAGCAGTAATGGAGGTTGATTATGTGCGTGTATTCCAGTCGTCATTGCCCGATTTTAAGGTTTCGGGGCCCGAAAACCCTGAAATGAATGCCGAAGTTGAATTTTGGGTGCCACAATTTGAAGGTGTTGATTATAACTGGACTTTGCCCGCTGATGCTGAATTTATAACAGAAGCTAATTCACACCGTGTAAAAGTGAAGTGGGGGAGTACTGCCGGAAATGTTGGGTGTACAATGGTTTCGGAATGTGAAGAAAAAACCGGAACGTCATTAATGGTTAACATGAAAGTGAAACCCGAAACATTTCCTTTTGTTTTGCCTTCGCTTAACCAGCAGGGAAAACCTAACTGGGTAGTTCCTGAACAGGAATCCGGTAATTCATTTTCGCTATCGGTTGACGGGCAGCACACAAAAGTTGCATTTTCGATTAACGCACCCCTTGAGAATCCGTATATCTCTTACCCATTAGCTTTTAATGGTGACTTTAGTGAAACAACTTCGGTTGCCTTACCTGTAAAAACTTATACCGGCAAAGCCCCAGATGTTTTGCGGATTGATTTTGTTGATGAAAATGGAAAGGTGAATACTTCTGATTTGTTTAAGATTGATAACGTTGAGGCTTACAGTCATTTACACTGGTACCGGTATGATTTTGACGGTAGCACAGCAAGCTGGAAAATGGACCGTATTGTTGAAATCAGGGTTTATGTAAACTACGGGTATTTCGGCACACCGGGTAGCGGAACTTTTATATTGGGCGATATTGAGCTGGCACCAGAGGAATTTTTTACCGAAAGTGTAGTGCCTGACGAGTCGCCATGGATATTGCCCATAAACACCGGCTGGCGTGTTTCTGAACCTTTTCAGCAAATGGCAACACTTACTGCCGGCGGTGATGAAGTGAATATTAAAACGGTTTCGGGAGAAATGGCCGATAGTAATTTTGTTGAGTATGTGTTTGATCAGCCGGTTGATTTTCATCTTAATTCAGAGATGGTACTTGACTTTAAAGTTGATGGTAACTTCCCCTCGAAGTTAAAATTTGCATTAATCGATGTGAAGGGTAACTATAACCCTGATGATGTGTTTGTTATTGACGATTTTTCAAATATTTCTACAACATCGGAGTTTAGCTACACATACGGTAATCAGGGCAACGCAGGTAATTTTATGTTATCGCGGGTGAAATCTGTTCGTATATGGATCAATAATCCGGGTGTAGACTCAGGCGCCACCAATTTTTCTATATCTGACATTTGGTTTAACGAGGCA